>NZ_JBWKZH010000104.1:0-14457 GCF_059424305.1 Hydrogenophaga sp. GW456-12-10-14-TSB4
CCTTCTCCCTCCCGCGCGCCCCGTGCGGCCCCGTCCCCCACCGCACCGGCCAGTTACGAGGCGGCGCTGGAGGAACTGGAGCAACTGGTGGCCCAGCTCGATGCCGGGCAACTGCCCCTGGACCAGTTGCTGACCCGCTACCAGCGGGGCGCGGAGTTGCTCACGTTCTGCCGGTCGCGGCTGGAGGACGTGGAGAACCAGATCAAGGTGCTCGAAGGCGGCACGCTCAAGCCCTGGGACGCACCGTGAGCGCCGTGCTGTCCGATACCCACGATTTCGTGGCCTGGCGCCAGGCGCAGCAGGACGCGGTGGAACGCGCGCTGGAGCGCTGGGTGTCCGCCGACGCGCCCGCCGGGCTGGGCGACGCCATGCGCTATGCCGTGCTCGACGGCGGCAAGCGGCTGCGCCCGCTGCTGGTGCTGGCCACCTGCGAAGCGGTGGGCGGCCACGCGGCGGCGGCGATGCGCGCGGCTTGCGCGGTCGAGCTCATCCACGCCTACTCCCTGGTTCACGACGACATGCCCTGCATGGACAACGACGTGCTGCGCCGGGGCAAGCCCACGGTGCACGTGCAGTTTGGCGAGGCGCAGGCCCTGCTGGCGGGCGACGCGCTGCAGGCCCTGGCCTTCGAGCTGCTGGTGCCGGGTGACGGCAGCCTGGGCGACGCCATGAGCGCGCGCCTGTGCCGCCTGCTGGCGCTGGCCGCCGGCGCCGATGGCATGGCCGGCGGCCAGGCCGTCGACCTGGCCAGCGTGGGCGTGGCGCTCGACCAGCCCGCCCTGGAAGCCATGCACCGGCGCAAGACCGGCGCCCTGCTGCAGGCCAGCGTGACCATGGGCGCGGCCACCGGTTCGCCCTCGCCCCAGTCCCTGGCGCTGCTGGCCGAATACGGCGCCTGCGTGGGCCTGGCTTTCCAGGTGGTGGACGACATCCTCGACGTCACCGCCGACTCGGCCACGCTGGGCAAGACCGCTGGCAAGGACGCGGCGGCCGACAAACCCACTTTCGTTTCCCTGATGGGGCTGGCCCAGGCACAGGCGTATGCCGACCGCGTGCTGGCCCAGGCCCACGACACCTTGCGCCGCTCCGGCCTCGACCACACCGCCACCCTGCACGCCCTGGCGGACTGGGTGGGGCGGCGTGCGTCCTGAGACCCGGTAAAGGCCGATCCACCATGACCCAAGCGCCCCCGCCCATGAGCTCTCTGTTGTCGACGATCGATTCACCGGCCGACCTGCGCCGCCTCTCGCGCGCACAACTCCCGCAGCTGGCCGATGAACTGCGCGCCTTCCTGCTGGAGAGCGTGGCGCGCACGGGCGGCCACCTCAGTTCCAACCTGGGCACGGTGGAACTCACCGTGGCGCTGCACCACGTCTTCAACACGCCCGACGACCGCCTGGTCTGGGACGTGGGCCACCAGACCTACCCGCACAAGATCCTCACCGGCCGGCGCGACCGCATGGCCACGCTGCGCCAGTTCGGCGGCATCAGCGGCTTCCCGCGCCGCGACGAAAGCGAGTACGACACCTTCGGCACCGCGCATTCGTCCACCAGCATCTCGGCCGCGCTGGGCATGGCGCTGGCGTCCAAGATCAAGGGCGAGCCGCGCAAATCCATCGCCATCATCGGCGACGGCGCCATGACCGCCGGCATGGCCTTCGAGGCGCTGAACAACGCCGGCGTGGCCGATGGTCGTCTGCTGGTCGTGCTCAACGACAACGACATGTCGATCTCCCCGCCCGTGGGGGCGCTGAACCGCTACCTGGCCCAGCTCATGAGCGGGCAGTTCTATGCCGCGGCGAAGAACGTGGGCAAGCAGGTGCTCAAGGGCGCGCCGCCGCTGTTCGAGCTGGCCAAGCGCTTCGAGGAACACGCCAAGGGCATGGTGGTGCCGGCCACGCTGTTCGAGAAATTCGGCTTCAACTACATCGGGCCGATCGATGGCCACGACCTCGAGTCGCTGATTCCCACGCTGGAGAACATTCGCCACCTGCTCGACACCGACAGCGGCCCGCAGTTCCTGCACGTGGTCACCAAGAAGGGCCAGGGCTACAAGCTCGCCGAGGCGGACCCGGTGGCCTACCACGGCCCGGGTACCTTCGACCCCGCCGTGGGCCTCACCAAACCCGCCACGCCGGCCAAGACCACCTTCACCCAGGTGTTCGGCCAATGGCTGTGCGACATGGCCGAGGCCGATCCGCGCCTGGTCGGCATCACGCCGGCCATGCGCGAGGGCTCGGGCATGGTCGAGTTCGAGCGCCGCTTCCCCGCGCGTTATTTCGATGTCGGCATCGCCGAGCAGCACGCCGTGACCTTCGCCGCCGGCCTGGCCTGCGAAGGGCTCAAGCCGGTGGTGGCGATCTACTCCACCTTCCTGCAGCGCGCCTACGACCAGCTCATCCACGACGTGGCGCTGCAGAACCTGCCGGTGGTGTTCGCGCTGGACCGTGCCGGCCTGGTCGGTGCCGACGGCGCCACGCACGCGGGCGCCTACGACATCGCCTACCTGCGCTGCATCCCCAACATGGCCGTGGCCTGCCCGGCCGACGAAGCCGAGTGCCGCCAGCTGCTGAGCACCGCGTTCGCGCAGAACCAGCCGGTGGCGGTGCGCTACCCGCGTGGTGCCGGTGCCGGCGTGGCGCAACCTGCGGGCCTTGAGGGCTTGCCCTTCGGTCGCGGCGAGCTGCGCCGCAAGGGTCGGCGCGTGGCGATTCTGGCCTTCGGCACCTTGCTGCAGCCCGCGCTGGCCGCGGGCGAGAAACTGGGCGCCAGCGTGGCCAACATGCGCTGGGTCAAACCGCTGGATGTCGAGTTGTTGCGCGAGCTGGCCTCGTCGCACGATGCCTTGGTCACCGTCGAGGAAGGCAGTGTGATGGGGGGCGCCGGCAGCGCCGTGCTGGAGGCCTTGCAGTCGGAGGGCTTCGCGCTGCCCGTGCTGCAGCTGGGCCTGCCGGACAGCTTCATCGACCACGGCGATCCGGCTCGACTGCTGGCCGGCGTGGGACTGGACGGAGCAGGCATCGAGCGCGCGATCCGAACGCGTTTCGGCGCGCTGCTGGCACCGGTGGTGAAAGCGGTCGGCTGACGGCAAAACCGTTCTTGGCGTGCAGGTTTACCCTGAGCTGCATGCCCCTTGATGCAAAAAGGCGTCACATACAATGAATGGGTCCATACCACCTACACGCAGCTGCGGTGCCTCGCACGCTGCGTGTTTCTTTATCTGTCGATGACGTGGTGTTGGAACCGTTTTCACAAGAAATAGGAATCAGGATGGGTGCACTACTCAACTTCTCTCGGGCCATCGACCGGCTCAACGCCTGGGTTGGCCGGTACGCGATCTGGCTGATCATGGGGTCGACCGTCATCAGCGCTGCCAACGCGCTCGTGCGTTACACCTTCAACACCAGCTCCAACGCCTTCCTCGAGATCCAGTGGTATCTCTTTGCCTGGTCGTTCCTCATCGCGGCCGGTTTCACCCTGCTCAACCGGGAGCACGTGCGCATCGATGTCCTCAACAGCCGCCTGCCCAAGAAAGCGCAGATGTGGATCGACATCCTGGGCTTTGCCTTCTTTCTCACGCCGGTGTGTCTGCTGGTGCTGTACTACGGCATTCCGATGCTGATGGAGAAGTACGCATCGGGCGAGATGTCGGGCAACCCCGGCGGCTTGATCCGTTGGCCGGTCTGGCTGGCGATCCCCGCAGGCTTCATCCTGCTGATGCTGCAGGGTTGGTCCGAACTGATCAAGCGCGTGGCCTTCATCACCGGCCACGGTCCCGACCCGACCATCAAGGCCGGCGAGAAGTCCGCCGAGGAAGAGCTGGCCGAGATCCTGAGCCAGCGCGAGGCCGTCAAAGGCAAGCCAGTCTCCGAGTAACCGGCCAAGGGAATTGACGATGGAATTCATTGCGGCGAACTTCGCCCCGATCATGTTTGCGGGGCTCATCATTTTTCTGCTGCTGGGCTTTCCAGTGGCCTTCAGTCTGGGCGCCTGCGGCCTGGCCTTCGGTGTCGTCGGTATCGAGATGGGGGTGTTCCCTTCGTCGGTGCTGGCCTGGCTGCCGCAGCGCCTCATCGGCATCATGGCCAACGACACCTTGCTGGCGGTGCCCTTCTTCACGCTCATGGGCCTGATCCTGGAGCGCAGCGGCATGGCCGAGGACCTGCTCGACACCGTCGGTCAGGTCTTCGGGCCGATGCGCGGCGGCCTGGCGCTGGCGGTGGTCTTTGTCGGCGCGATGCTGGCCGCCACCACGGGCGTGGTGGCCGCGTCGGTCATTTCGATGGGCCTCATCTCCCTGCCGATCATGCTGCGCTATGGCTACGACCGCCAGTTCTCCAGCGGCGTGATCGCGGCCTCGGGCACGCTGGCGCAGATCATCCCGCCCTCGCTGGTGCTGATCATCATGGCCGACCAGCTCGGCCGCAGCGTCGGTGACATGTACAAGGGGGCCTTCATCCCGGCCTTCATGCTGGTCGGCTGCTACGTGCTCTATATCGCCTGCCTGGCCATTTTTAAGCCCGCCAGCGTGCCCGCGCTGCCGACCGAGGCGCGCATCTACCGCGAGCCCGACGGCAGCGGCGGCTACCAGTCGCTGCTGGTGCTGATGGTGATCTCGTTCATGGTCTCCATCGTGCTGGCGCGCTACATGCCCGAGGTGCACACTTGGTGGCTGGGGCATGAGGTCACCTCGGTGCCCACCGACGAGAAAGTCGTCGTGGCCATGGCTGGAGGCGCCTTCGTGGCGCTCGTGATGGCCCTGGCCAACAAGTACGCGAAGCTGGGCCTGCTGTCGCGCCTGGCCGAGCGGGTGACCTTCGTGCTGATCCCACCGCTGCTGCTGATTTTCCTGGTACTGGGCACCATCTTCCTGGGCATCGCCACCCCGACCGAGGGCGGCGCCATGGGGGCGATGGGCGCCATCATCATGGCTCTGGTGCGCAAGCGTCTGGACATGAAGCTGCTCAAGCAGGCCCTGGCCACGACCACCAAGCTCGGCAGCTTCGTGATGTTCATCCTGATCGGTGCCACGATCTTCGGCCTGGTGTTCCAGGCCGCCGATGGTCCGATCTGGGTGGAGCACCTGCTCGCCGACCTGCCGGGCGGCGCGGTGGGTTTCCTGATCGTGGTCAACATCCTGATCTTCTTCCTGGCGTTCTTCCTCGACTACTTCGAGCTGTCGTTCATCGTGGTGCCGTTGCTGGCGCCGGTGGCCGACAAGCTGGGCATCGACCTGATCTGGTTCGGCGTGCTGTTGGCGGTCAACATGCAGACCTCGTTCATGCACCCGCCGTTCGGCTTCGCGCTGTTCTTCCTGCGCTCGGTGGCGCCTGACAAGCCCTATGTGGATCGCGTGACCAACAAGGTCATGGCCCCGGTCACCACGATGCAGATCTACAAGGGCGCGATTCCCTTCCTGATCATCCAGCTGTTCATGGTGGGCGTGCTGATCGCCTTCCCGGGTCTGGTCACCGGCAGCCTCGACAAGGTCGGCGACTACGACCTCAAGGCGGTGGGTGAGCAGATGAGAGAGAACCTTGCCCCGGATTCGGAGGGCGGTGGTTATGGCGGCGGCGGGGGCTACGGCGCGGACGAGCAGGCCGCACCGCCAGAAGAAGGCAGCAAGGAGCCGCCCGCCACCAAGCCCGAAGCGGCCGGCGAAGCCAGCCCTGATGCAAAGGCCGCAGCGGAAGACGACCCCATGAAGGCGATGCAAGAGGCCCTCGGACGCAAGTGATCGGGTCTGTGACGAAGCGCAGGTTGTCGAGGGAAAACCCTCGGCGACCTGGGCTTCGGGATACCTTAGATGTCAATAGAATCGAAAGACCGTTCCTCAACTCCGGCGCGTGCGGCGGAAGCGGGAACGCGCTGAACTTCTGGCTTTTTTCAAATACCCCTGGAGCAATCTCAATGGATCGTCGTTCTATCGTGAAGAGTGCCGGCTTGGCCGGTGTGCTGGCCGCTGGTGTGGCACCGGCCGTGCATGCGCAAGCCGCCGTGCGCTGGCGCCTGGCATCGAGCTTCCCGCGTTCACTGGACACCATCTTCGGCAGCGCTGAAAAGATGGCACAGACCGTCAAAGCACTGTCGGGCGGCAAGTTCGAGATCTCCGTCCACCCGGCGGGCGAGTTGATGCCGGCCTTCGGCGTCGTGGACGCGCTGCAGGGCGACAACATCGACATGGCCCAGACGGCAGCCTATTACTTCACCGGCAAGGACCCATCCTTCGCCTTCAGCTGCGCAGTGCCCTTTGGCCTGACCGCCCGGCAGAACACGTCCTGGAAGCTGCACGGCAACGGTGGCAAGCTGATGGACGAATTCTTTGCCCAGTACAACTTCCGCACCGCCAGCGCCGGCAACACCACCACCCAGATGGGTGGTTGGTACCGCAAGGAAATCAAGACCGTCGCCGACCTCAAGGGTCTGAAGATGCGCATGGGTGGCGGCGTGTTCGGCGAAGGCATGGCCAAGCTGGGCGTGGTGTCGCAGAACCTGCCGGCTGGCGAAATCTACCAGGCGCTGGAGAAGGGCACGCTGGATGCGGCCGAGTTCACCGTGCCTCACGACGACGCCAAGCTCGGCTTCCACAAGGTGGCTCCGTACTACTACTACCCGGGCTGGTGGGAAGGCGGCGCCGACCTGGAGTTTTTCATCAACCTGAAGAAGTTCAACGCCCTGTCGGACGAGAACAAGGCCATCCTGAACGCCGCGATGGCCGTGGCCGCGACGGACATGACCGCCAAGTACGACGCCCTGAACCCGATCGCCTTGAAGAAGCTGGTGGCCGAGAAGACCCAGCTCAAGGCTTTCCCCAAGGCCGTGATCGATGCCGGCTTCAAGGCCTGCATGGAAGTGTTCGCCGAGCACGAGGCCAAGTCGCCCACCTTCAAGAAGATCCACCAGGACATGCGTTCCTTCCAGCGCGACCAGATCCTCTGGAACCGCTTCTCGGAGTTCCCGTTCAACCAATACATGGCTGGCGTGAAGATCTGATCTGGCACACCGCACATGAACCCGGGCAACCCGGGTCCATGGTGTGTCCGGATAGGAGCCCGCTGCGTGCAGCGGGCTTTTTCATTCCTGTTGATTCATTTCCGCTTTTATGAAACTTGATGTCCGCGTTCTCGACGCCCGCATGGCCGACCAACTGCCCCGCTACGCCACGCCTGGCAGCGCCGGCCTCGATCTGCGGGCCTGCCTCGACGCACCCCTGGTGCTGGCGCCCAACGCCTGGCAGCTGGTGCCGACCGGGCTGGCGATCCACCTGGCCGACCCCGGCTTCGCCGCCATGATCCTGCCACGCTCCGGGCTGGGCCACAAACACGGCATCGTGCTGGGCAACCTGGTCGGCCTGATCGACAGCGACTACCAGGGCCAGCTGATGGTGAGCGCCTGGAACCGCAGCGATGTGGCCTTCACCATCGAGCCGATGGAGCGCATCGCGCAGATGGTCATCGTGCCCGTGGTACAGGCCGAGTTCAACGTGGTGAACGACTTCGCCGCCGCGAGCGAACGCGGCGTGGGCGGCTACGGCTCGACCGGACGCGGCTGAATCAGTGGAGGGTGTGCGGGCCGGGCGGCGTGAGACCGGGGCCCTGCAGTTCGTCGGGCGCGTCCACCTGCATGCGGAAGAAGCCGGTGCCCAGCGTGCCCTGGCCCACCTCGTTTTCCTGCGCCTCGCGCACCGCATGCACCTTCAGGCTGATGCGCAGGGCGATGCCGGCCAGGGGGTGGTTGCCGTCCAGCACCACGTGCTCGGGGTAGATGTCGCTGACGAAGTACAGGCGGTCCTTGGGGGCCGAGGGGTTGCAGCCCGGGGGCAGGCCCTCGAAGCCCATGCCCTCTTCGAGTTCGTCGGGCAGCAGGTGGCGGGGTTCGAGGAACAACAGCCGGTCGTCGTAGTCGCCGAAGGCGTCGGCCGGCTCCAGGTGCAGGTCGATCGTGTCGCCCGCCGAGTGGTTCAGCAGCGCTTCCTCGATCTTGGCCAACAGGTCGTTGCCGCCCACGAGGAACTCCACCGGCTCGTCGAGCACGTCGAGCTCCTCGCCCAGCGTGTCCTTGAGGGTCCAGGTCAGCGCGACCACGCATTGTTGGTTGATTTTCATCCGACAATTGTCCCATGCCCCACGCTTTCCCATCCAGTCCCCCCCCTTTGTCCCCGCCCGCGCCGGACGCGCCCTGCGAGCTGCTCGGCGGCCTCAGCCCGGCGCAGTTCATGCGCCGGCACTGGCAGAAAAAGCCGCTGCTGATCCGCAACGCGATCCCGGGCTTCGTCCCGCTCCTGAGCCGCCAGCAACTGTTCGACATGGCCGCCGACGAGGCGGTCGAGTCGCGCCTGATCGTGCGCAAGGCCCAGGGTTGGACGCTCAAACAAGGCCCCCTGACCCGCCAGCAACTGCCGCCGCTGAAGCAAGCGGGCTGGACGCTGCTGGTGCAAGGCGTCGACCAGCACCTGGACACCGCCCACGAGCTGCTGCGGCGCTTCCGCTTCGTGCCCGACGCGCGCCTGGACGATCTGATGATTTCCTGGGCCAGCGACACCGGCGGCGTGGGCCCGCACTTCGACAGCTACGACGTGTTCCTGCTCCAGGCCACCGGGCAACGGCGCTGGCGCATCGGGCGGCAGAAAGACTTCTCGCTGCAACCCGGCGTGCCGCTCAAGATCCTCAGCCATTTCGAGACCGAGGAAGAGCACGTGCTCAACCCGGGCGACATGCTCTACCTGCCGCCGCGCTGGGCGCACGACGGCGATGCGGTGGGTGTGGACTGCAGCACGTACTCCATCGGCTTTCGCGCGCCGCAGCGCGGCGGCCTGGCCGGTGAGCTGCTGCAGCGCATGGCCGACGAGCTGGAGGACACCACGCTTTTCCGCGACCCCGGGCAACCGGCCACCGCCACGCCGGCGGCCATGCCCGCCGCGCTCGAAGCCTTTGCGGTCGATGCGCTGCAGCGCCTGCTCGCCGAGCGGCAGTCGCTGGCCTGTGCCCTGGGCGAGGTCATGACCGAGCCCAAGCCGCGCATCTGGTTCGACGAACCTGAAGGCGACTGGGCGCCGGGCGCCTTGCGGCTGGACCGGCGCACGCGCATGATGTACGACGAGCGCCACATCTTCATCAACGGCGAAAGCTTTCGCGCCGGCGGAGCCGACGCCCGCCTCATGCGCGCGCTGGCCGACCAGCGTGCGCTGGACGAGCGACAAGTCGCCCGTGCCAGCGAAGGCGCGCAGGTCCTGCTGCAGGACTGGTTCGAGGCCGGCTGGCTGCACCGCACCGAACCGGCCTGATTCCCTCAGGAGACCCCGCATGACCGAGCCCCAGGATGCCCCGCTGGCCGCATTGCCCGAAGGCCGGTTATCGGGACGCACCGCTTTCGTCGACCTGATCCGCCAGGCCCTGGCCACGGCGGCGCAGGAGGGCTGGCCGCGCATGGTCCTGTGCGACGCGGACTTCGCCGACTGGCCACTGGGCGAGCGCGATGTGGTGGCCTCGCTCAATGCCTGGTCCCAGCGCGGGCGCTCGCTGCACCTGCTGGCGCGCGACTACAGCGTGTTGCGGCAGATGCACCCGCGTTTTGTTCAATGGCGCACCACCTGGGCGCACCTGGTGGAGGCGCAGGCTTGCGCCAGTGCCTCGGTGGGCGAATTGCCCAGCCTTCTGTGGTCGCCGGCCTGGACGCTGCAGCGGCTGGACCCGCTGCGATGCACCATGGTGGTGAGCCGCAGCGCGGAACGTCGCGTGGCTTTGCAGGAACAGCTGCAGCAGTGGTCGCTCAAGGGAACGCCTGCCTTCCCTGCGTCCACTTTGGGGCTGTGAGCAAAGGTAAAAACACCCCTGTTGGCAACTTGCACCAGGACGGGGCGGTATCATCCGCGCCGGCCGGGGCGGGTTGTCACGTCAACCCGCTCCGCTGGATGGCCTCCCGTCACACAACACCCTGGGTGCGTGGAACCTTTCCGAACCGGTCGTCCGACCGCCTGTCTTTCTCATCCATTGGAACTGTCATCATGAAAAAAACCATCCTGCTCGCCAGCCTGTTGGCCGCCATCGCCTTGACCGCCTGCGGCAAGAAGGAAGAGGCGCCTGTCGCCGCTCCGGCTCCGGCCGCTGAACCCGCACCAGCTCCTGCGGCTCCTGCCACTGCTGCACCTTCCATGGCCGGCGCTGCCGAATCTGCCAAGGAAGCCGGCGCTTCCGCCGTCGATGCGGCCAAGGAAGCCGGTGCCGCCACCGCCGAAGCCGCCAAGGCCGCTGGCACGGCCACCGTGGACGCTGCCAAGGAAGTGGCCGACAAGGCCAAGGAAGCCGCTGCCGACGCCAAGGCCGCTGTGACCAAGTGAGCTCAGGCCTTCGGGCCTGGCAAAGAAAAAGCCGCCCTCGGGCGGCTTTTTCATGCGCGAAGCGGCGGGGCCGTTTACTTGAGGTCTTCGGCCAGCAGCTTGGCGATGCGCTGGGCGGACGCCGAGCCGTCCGGGCGGCCCTGGCCGTCGAGCACCGCCACGGTGGTCTTGTTCTCGGCGCTCTTCACCGAGACGCGGAAGCGCTCGGTCGAGGCCTCGGTCTTCGAGGCGCCGAACATCTTGGCGAAGAAGCCCGGCTCCTTGGGATTGGCCACGGGTTCGACCCAGCGCACGAAGTAGACGCCCTGGCTGCGGTCGCGGTCTTCCACGGTGAAGCCGGTGCGGTCGAGCGACAGGCCGACGCGGCGCCAGGCGCGGTCGAAGTTGTCGTCGAACTGCACAACGGGCGCGTTGTTCACCTGGGTCACGCGCGCGGCGGCCTGCACCGGCGCGCTGGCGACCACGGCTTGCGATTGCGCCTCGGTCACACCGAGCTTGACCATCAGGCGGCGCAGGAATTCGGTTTCCAGCTCCAGGTTGGCCGGGCTCGGCTGCCAGACCGTCTGGTCTTTTTCCTTGTTGGAGTAGACCTCCGTCATGCCGCGGTGGCTGATGTAGATCTCGGTGCCGCCGTTGGCGGTGCGCTCGAAGCGGGTGCGGAAGCGGTCGCGCTCGCCGGTGGAGTAGAGGTTCTCGAACACCTTGCCGATGGTCGAGCGGATGAAGTCCTGCGGCAGCTTGGCGCGGTTCTCGGCCCAGTCGGTTTCCATGATGCCCAGGCCTTCCTGGTCGATGTCGAGCAGGAAGCCGTTTTCCTGCCAGAAATCGCGCACCGGGCTCCAGAGCTTGTCGGCCGGGCGGTTCACCACCAGCCAGCGCTGGTTGCCGGCGCGCTCGATGCGCACGTCGCCCACGCTGGCCGCGGCGGTGCTGCTGGCGGTGGGCTGCGAGGGTTGGGCGGTTTCATAGCCGCTGGCGGTCACCACCGAGCCGGGCACGTTGTAGCGCGAGTCCCGGTTGAGCTGGCTCAGGTCGGGCGGCACGTCCAGGGTGCTGCCGCGCTTGGCGCTCTTGTAGTCGATCTTGTCTTCCTGCAGCACCGAGCAGCCCGAGACCACGAGGGCAGCGGCGGCCAACAGGCCCAGGCGGTTCAGGAGGCGCGGGGTCGAGGACAGGGTTCGGTTGGACATGAATGGGGCTCGGTAGAAACGGAAAGGGGGCGCGTCGGGCCGGGGGGCCCGGCTCAGGAAATCAGGCCGGCCTGCTTCAGCGCGCCTTCGACCGCGGGCTGCAGGCTGCGCGTCATGGGCGTCATCGGCAGCCGCATGGCCTCGTTGCACAGGCCCATGCGGGCCATGGCCCACTTGAGCGGGATCGGATTGGCTTCCAGGAACAGGTTCTTGTGGACGGGCATGAGCTGGAACTGGATCGCCATGGCGCGCTTCACATCGCCCGCGATCGCGGCCACGCACAGCTCGTGCATCAGGCGCGGCGCGATGTTGGCGGTGACGCTGATGTTGCCCTGGCCACCGCACAGCATGAGGGCCACGGCGGTGGGGTCGTCGCCCGAATAGATCGAGAAGCCCTTGGGCACGTCGCGGATCAGCCACTGCGCGCGTTCGATGTTGCCGGTGGCTTCCTTGATGCCGACGATGCCCGGCACCTGCGCCAGGCGCAGCACGGTGTCGTGCGCCATGTCGGCCACGGTGCGCCCGGGCACGTTGTAGAGCACGGTGGGCAGGTCGCCCACGGCCTCGGCGATGGCCTTGAAGTGCTGGTACTGGCCCTCTTGCGTGGGCTTGTTGTAGTAGGGCACGACCTGCAGCTGGCAGTCGGCACCCACGCTGCGGGCGAAGCGCGCGAGCTCGATGGCCTCGGCCGTGGAGTTGGCGCCGCAGCCGGCCATGATGGGCACGCGCTTGTCGCCGTGGGTCTTGGCCTGCTCGACCGAGACGCGGATGATTTCGCAGTGCTCCTCGACGTTGACCGTGGGCGATTCGCCCGTGGTGCCGACGACGCCGATGCAGTCCGTGCCCTCGGTGATGTGCCAGTCGATCAGTTTGCGCAGCGTGGGGTAATCGACGCTGCCGTCTTCGTGCATGGGCGTGACCAGGGCCACGATGCTGCCGGTGATGGGGTTCATAGGCTAAAGGCTTAAATGGGAGCGTCCACCCTGCATCGCCCCGGTGGGGCGGGCAGCGCGCGCGAATCTTGCATTCTACCCAGTGGCATCCAGCGGATGCCTGGGCGGCTGGCTGGGCGTTCCAGGCCGTTTTCGCACCGCCGCCAGGCGCTGGACGAAGCGTTCGGGGCGGTCGCAGAAACCATCTTCATAGGCCACCACGTGCAGACCCTGGCCGGCTTGCAAAAGTTCGCCGGGTTGCAGCAGAAAGTCGGGCCGCGAGGGCTTGCCCACGCTCTCGTTTCCGCTTGCAAACGTTTCGTACAGCAACACACCGCCTTCGGCCACGCTGTCCACGATGCGGGGCAGCAGGGGGCGCCAGAGGTAGTTGGTGACGACCACCGCGTCGAAGCGCTCGCCGTCGAAGGGCCAGGGCCCGTTCTCGATGTCGGCCAGCACCGTGCGGCCCAGGGACTGCACCGCCGCCACGGCCTCGGGCGAGCGGTCCACGCCGGTGACCGCGTGGCCCCGCTGCGAAAACCAGCGCAGGTGGCGGCCGTGGCCGCAGGCCACGTCCAGCACCGAACCGCCGGCCGGCACCAGGTGCGACCAGCGTTGCACCCAGGCCGAAGGCGCCTCGGTGCCGTGCATCAGAAGCAGCTCCAGATCTGGTCGGCCAGGCCCACCAGGAACTCGGGCCGGTCGTAGAGCGCGAACGTGCCGAGCAGCGCCAGCCCGGCCGCAGCCCAGGCGAAGGCCCGCACGGCCAGGGGCTTCACGCGGCGGCCCCCACGCGCTGAGGTCCGCGCGCGATCGGCCCTTCGCGCACCGGCAGGTTCACCAGCCCGGCAAACACGCCCAGCGCGATGGCGAGGTACCAGACGATGTCGTAGCTGCCCGTCCGGTCGTACAGCACGCCACCCAGCCACACGCCCAGGAAGCTGCCGATCTGGTGGCTGAAGAAGACGAAACCGCCCAGCATGGACATGTGGGCCACGCCGAAGATCTGGGCCACCACCGCGTTGGTGGGCGGGATGGTCGAGAGCCACAGCAGGCCCATGACGGCGGAGAACACGTACACGCTCATGGGCGAGAGCGGCACGATCAGGAACACGGAGATGGCGGCCGCGCGCGCGAAGTAGATGAACGCCAGGATGTGGCGCTTGGCCAGGCGCTGGCCCAGCGCACCGGCGGCGTAGGTGCCGAAGACGTTGAACAGGCCGATCAGGGCCAGGGCGTAGCTCGCCACCTGGGGCGACAGCCCGTGGTCCTTGAGGTAGCTGGGCATGTGAACGCCGATGAACACCACCTGAAAGCCGCAGACGAAGTAGCCGGCCATCAGCAGCTGGAAGCTGCGGTAGCGGAAGGCCTCGCGCAGGGCCTGGCCGATGGTCTGTTCGCGCTTCACCGGCGCGCCCCCCGCGAAGCCCGGTTCGCGCAGGCCCATGGCCAGGGGCATCACCAGCAGCACGGCGCCCGCGAGGAACAGCAGGGCCTGCTGCCAGCCGACGTTGCTGATGAGCCAGCCTTCCACCGGCACCATCAGGAACTGGCCGAACGAGCCGGCCGCCGCCGCCACGCCCATGGCCCAGGAGCGCTTCTCGGCCGGAATCTGCCGGCCGATCACGCCGTAGATCACCGCGTAGGTGGTGCCGGCCTGGGCGGCGCCGATCAGCACCCCGGTGGTGAGCGCGAAGCCGGTGGTGGAGGTGCTCAGCGCCATGCCGGCCAGGCCCAGGGCATAGGCCACCGCGCCGGCCATCAGCACGCGGAAGGCGCCGAAGCGGTCGGCCGCCATGCCGGCGAAGATGCCGAAGATGCCCCAGGAAAGGTTCTGGATCGCCAGGGCAAACGAAAACGTCTCGCGGGACCAGCCCTGGGCCTGGGTGATCGGCTGCAGCCAGAGGCCGAAGCCGTGGCGGATGCCCATGGACAGGGTGACGATCAGGGCGCCGCAGGCCAGCACCTGCAGGGCGGAGAGGCGGGGCGGGGTCGGAAG
>NZ_JBWKZH010000105.1:0-14262 GCF_059424305.1 Hydrogenophaga sp. GW456-12-10-14-TSB4
CGGCAGGGAGGGGGTGGTGGGTTCCATCAGGCGCATTGTTGCCGCAATAGAAACAGACTACTACCGGTATTCATCTTTATCTGAAGCGAGGTCGTCCCTATAGTTTTCTCCATGGGGCGCAAGCACGGCTCCATGCCAACCTTCTTCAAGAAACACTCCATGAAAAAAATCGCCGCTGCGGCCGCTCTGGCCGCACTTGCCGCCCCTTCTTTTGCCCAATCGAGCGTCACGCTGTATGGCGTGGCCGACATGTTCTATCAGTACGCGAACGGCGCGAACTCGCTGTCCCGCGCTCAGTCGGGTGGCCTGGCCGGCAGCCGCTTCGGCATGCGCGGCTCGGAAGACCTGGGCGGTGGCCTGCGCGCGAACTTCACGCTGGAAGGCGGCGTGAACGTGGACGACGGCACCAGCGGCCAGGGCGGCGCGCTGTTCGGCCGTCAGGCGAGCGTGGGCTTGTCCGGCGGCTTCGGCTCGTTCTCGCTCGGCCGGCAAACCACCGCGCTCTACGCCGCGACGAACGACCACAGCCTGTTCACCAGCGCGGCCTCCGGCCCGTCCACCGCGCTCATCGGTGGCTTCGGTGGTGGCTACGAGCCGGTGCGCGGCGCTTCGGCCACGGGTGTGCCGCCTCAGGCCGGCGCCACGGGCAACGGCGGCCCTGCGCGGCTCAACAACTCCATCAAGTACGAGTCCCCGAGCCTGGCCGGCTTCAAGCTGGGTGCGGTCTACGGCATGGGTGAGGTTGCAGGCGCCAGCGGCGACAACCGGGTCATGGAAGCCTCGGTGCGCTACACCGGCCATGGCTTCGACGTGCTCGGCTCCTACCTCACCGACGAGGCGCGCGGCGGCATCGGCGTGAACTCGACGGACGCGCGCATCGGCACCCTTTCTGGCGCCTACAACTTCGCGCCCTTCCGCGTGGTGGCCGGCTACATGCACTTCGACGACAAGCGCGCGACCGATCTCGACGGCGAGGGCGCCTGGGTTGGTGTGGACTACCAGACCGGCAAGACCACCTGGAAAGCGCAGTACGTCGTCAATTCGCCCAAGAACCTGAACAACGCAGACAGCAAGGCCTTCGGCGTGGGTGTGGTCTACGACCTGTCCAAGCGCACGGCCCTCTATTCGAGCCTGACCCGCTTCAGCAACGACGCCAACGCCGGCGCCGGTGGCCTGGGTCGTTTCAATGCGGCCCTGCCGGCCGGCCTGACCTCGGCAGCCGACAACGACATCACCGAGTTCGCCGTGGGCATCCGCCACACGTTCTGAACTTTTTACTCGCAGCGCGGCTCAGAAACCCATCTGGCCGCACTGTGGTCGCAACGGTTCTCCAAGGGTGGTCCATCCCGGATGACTCCACCTTTTTTCGCAGCCCCTTCGGGGGCTGTTTTTTTTGCGCGGCTCGGTTTCAAGCCCGGCTGATGACCACATCCTCCATGGGCCGGGCCACGCAGGGCAGGCAGTAGCCCCCCTCCTCTTTTTCGTCGGCGCTCAGGCCAGGCCAGGGAATGTCGTAGCGCACTTTTCCCCGCAGCAAGCGGGCGATGCAGGTGCGGCAGGTGCCGTTGCGACAGGACACCGGCCACGCAATGCCCGCGCGCGCCATGGCGGCGAACAGGCTGGTTTCGCTGTCGGCCTCAGCCTCGGCCGCCTGGCCGTCAATCTGGATTCGGAAGCTTGTCATGCGCTTAGACTTTCCCCATGACTCTGGAATATTGGAAGTATGACGCGGGCACCGACGCCGTCGCCTTGCTGGTGATTCCCGCGGCACTGGGCCGCAAACGCACCTTCGACCTCGACGCCACGCTGCTGGTTTCTGTGCAGGCAGACGCCGCCGAGAGCTCGCACGAACTGAGCGTGGAGGTGGACGGCCAGCTGCTGTGGTCTCGCCGCATCCCGAGCCACAACCCAGGGGAAACCGACGGCCTGGAGTACCACCACCGCCTGGTGGTCGAGGCCGATGCCGACTGCCGCGTGCGCGCCAAGGCGGCCTGCAAGGGCTCGCGGGTGCTGTCGCTGGTGGTGGAAGCCCGCGAGACGGCTTACTGAGACCACGCGACGAATGTGGCTGGGGTTGCCGCTGACACGGCCTTGCGTTAGCCTGCGGGCTCCCATCGTGCTCAGGAGACTCGCATGCCCAGCCGTGTCGTTCTTTTCGCCAGCACCGCCGTTGCAACGGTCGCCCTCATCGCCGGTTGCGGTGCCATGAAGCCATCGGGCGGCAACCCCCTGAGCTTCTTCATCACCAGCACCAACCCCGGCAAGGGTGGCGACCTCGGCGGCCTGGCCGGCGCCGACCGTTTCTGCCAGTCGCTGGCCGCGAGTGCGGGCGCGGGCAACAAGACCTGGCGCGCCTACCTGAGCACCACCGCCATGGACGGGCAGCCGGCCGTCAATGCGCGCGACCGGATCGGCACCGGCCCATGGACGAACGCCAAGGGTGTCGTCGTCGCCACCAGCGTGGCCGACCTGCACAGCGCCAACGCCAAGCTCGGCAAGGAAACCTCGCTGACCGAGAAGGGCGAAGTCGTCTCCGGCTCCGGTGATGCGGTCAACCGCCACGACATCCTCACCGGCTCGCGCCCCGACGGCACGCTGGCCGTGCCCGAACCCGGCAAGGACACGACCTGCGGCAACTGGACGAAGAGCGATGGCGGCTCCGCCATGGTGGGCCACCACGACCGCAAGGGCACCAACCCCGACCCGGTCGCCAACGTGTCCTGGAACTCGTCGCACGGCACGCGCGGCTGCAGCATCGATCAGCTCAAGATGAGCGGCAGCGCTGGGCTCATGTATTGCTTCGCGACGAACTGACCGGCTGGGTCAGCCGGTCTTTTTTCGCTTGGTAGGCGCTGAGCCCCTGGCCTGGGGCTTTCGGGTTGGCGTGCCCGAAGCCGGCGATGGTGGCGACCTTGTACCAACCCGTGGGACGGATGCCACGCCCAGTCATGGTCTTGATCAAGCCGAAGTCCACCCACCTGCCTCTCGAGGGCGAGGGCTGGACCAAACCATGAATCTGTTTGAGGAAGCCAGCCCACTTCCCCCCATTTGTGGATGACAGCGCCATCCTTCTTCACGGACATTCCTATTTTGGGCTATTGCCCCCCTAGCAAGGAGGGAGCATGGAGCATCAAGAGCATGTCATTCTGGTACACGGCACAGGAGCCAGTGCGCCTTCGGATGCAGGCGAAGCCTGGTGGCAAAGGGCGGGCGTACTCTGGCCGGAGCTAGCAGAGTGGGGGTTTGCCCCTGAGTGCTTCATCTGGTCGGGAGACAACAGTGAACGGGCTCGGCGGCAAGCAGGGCGCCAGCTTGCGCTTCGTATTCGCGCCATCGCCTCGGAGGGTGAGCGTGTGCACCTCGTTGGGCATAGCCACGGGGGCTCAGTTATTGCACACGCCTTGGGAACTCTTCCCGGTAGTGCACTCGACGCAGTTCAATCCTGGACGTCAGTAGGTACACCTTATCTTCGCTACGGTCTGCGACTGCCCCGGTTGCTTTTTGACGCGCTCGTTCTGCTCGGATCAGGCCTTGTGTTGGCCATTGCCCTGTTGACCTTGCGCGATGTCGATATTGGGTTCGCCTGGGAGCATGACAAGCCTATCACCGCACTTTGGTTCGCATTGCTAGCCTTACCCCTTGTTGCGGCGATCCTGACTGGTGGAAGCCTCTTGCCTTTTGGGTTGCAGTTGCTTCGACGCTCTAGGATCAACAAGTTGGCGAGTCGGCGGGATAGGCATCTCGCGCTGTGGTCTCGTCAAGATGAACCGATCATTGGACTCCGAGCCTCAGGTTCGTTCTCACTGAAAATTCTCGGGGGCGGAAGCGTCTCAACTCTGGGAGCGATGGTCAGGCCCCTTGCCACCGCCACAAACCAGTTTGTCAACAACATGGTTTCGCGGGCTCTTCAAGGAAGCAACATCGCTCACCTCGAGATGAGAGCGGCAGCCAGTGCGCTTTCTCAGGAGCTCGCCCATCATCCCTTGCCACAGGACATCGACGACGAGCTCATCTTCCGAGCAAACCAGCGCGCAGCGGTGCTGGGCTTGAGAGTGCGCGAGATCCTGTCCTCGGGACGCGACCCGGTTACTGGATTCTCAGATCTGCAGCGCAGCGCAGCGACCGCATTCACTTTCAACGAACTGGTACACACGACATACTTTCAGAGCAGGGACTGCATCAATCTCATACTTCATCATGTCCTGCGCCATTCCGGTACAAGTCCGGCACCGGGACTGCGAGACAGCCTTGCCTCTTGGTACGGCACGCGTTTTGCGGGTTCCACCCCGTGCCCGGATACCTACCTTCCAGGCAATCGCATGGGATTTGCAGTTGCTGCGGGCGTCGCAGGATTTGCGACGGCACTATCGCTCAATGTGGTGAGCCTTTCTGCCGTGCATGCTTGGGTACTGGCGCCTACGACGCCCAGGTATCACATTGACGATTTGATCAATGCCAGACGCTTGGCTGTTGCATTGGGGAGCGTCTTGCCGGCCGAAAGTCTTGAACAGGCAGGCAGTCTTGGCATGCAGGGCGGCATCTACCTATCGTTTGGCGTAGAACCAGATCTGTCCATTCTCCACCCCTATCTGGAGAGCATCGTGCGAGCCAATCAACTCGAGCGCTTAGTGGAAAGCGTTTTTCAGTTGGACACGCCAGAACTTCGGACGCTTTTTTACGCATACGGCTTCCCGCTATTGCTGGGGGCGGCAGATTTGGACCAGATGCGATGGTTGTCTCAATCAAGGTTGTTGCCGGGGCTTGGCAACCCAGGCCTTTTTGGTGCGAATCGGGTGGAGCCAGATTTCTCCTATCCAGTGGTAGATGAATTCGTGCAACGCGCCGCCGCGCGCGGAATGTTGGACGAGAGTCTCTTCGTGGCCGCTATCAACACCTGTCCTAAAGGTTCTCTGTGTAGGGCACGCGCACATATGTCAGCGGTCAGGACCTTGGCGCTGGCAGGAACGGCAGCTGAGCACAAGTACCTTTTCGACCTGCCTGCCGCCTTTGTCAATGCCATGCTCGCTGGCCAAAATGGTGAGAATCCTGTCTCTGTGCGCGAACCGCTGTTGCAAAAGTGGTGGTCGTCAGATGAAGATCTTCCTTTCGTTGTCTGGCTGTCACAACTTCAGGCTTGGGACCATGTGGCAATTCATACCCGACACGTCTCCGCCACATCGGAACGCGTCAACTTTGCCTGGGCCGAATTCGACAAAGCCATTCGCCGTGGCCTTGAGCATCCAGAGGGAGAAACTCTCAACCAGATTTTGAGTTTCATCACCCGCATACCGTGGAGAGAACAACTGCCAGAGGATGTGCTGCAGACGGTGAGGTCGTTGTTGGACAAGCAGATCGCCGCTTTGGACACACATACTCCCGTGGTTTCAAAGCGGACATTCGATCGCTTCACAGCGGCCGAAAAATCCAAACTGCTGTGCTCGTCTCTTGTCGATCTCGATTCCGAGGCTTTCGAGAGTCGCTTGGCGGAAATCAAGCAAGAGGGCGCACGCTGCCCTGTTGAACAGCGAGATCATCGAAGGAAAGGTCGGGCTCATGATCGATTTGAGCGCTTCCTGGAAGCTACCACCCTTTTTGGCGAGGATGGCATCCTTCAAAACATGGTGCGATTGCAATTGGCCTACTTGCCTGCGTCATTCGCGGAGTTGCCACGCAAGGTGCTCTTTGACTCTCTCCGCAAAGCAGTTTGCAAGCCAGTGGATGAAATCAGCGACTTTGACACCGGTGATCTGGATGTCGAAGAGCTGGCTGCTGCACTTCGATTTTTGGGTAAGCCTTTGGCGCAGGACCCGGATGTGGCCGCCTGGGCGACACTCATGACTTCAAGCGAGCCCTGTTCGCAGTGGGCCAGTGCGGATTCCGATGCCCGAGAAGAGGCTGTGAAAACCGGCCGAGTTATCAATTTCCAGATCATTGACTGGCTGCATACTGCGGACCCGGTGGAGGCCCTGGAGCGGATGCAAAAGTTCTCCGGCACATGGGGCGGCCCTGTGACCAGCGTTCCTTTTAATGGGCCTGGAGTCGATCAATTCGCGGCGTGGTTCCACAGCAAGCTCTACTCCACCGATGCGTTGTACATCACCCATACGGCTGCACCCAGGTTTCGCATCATGCGTCGAGCTTCGTTGTTCAGGCTGGCTTCGTGTGAACTCGCTTATGGCTCTACCCAACGCGCCGATCGACTGGCGTCGCTGGCTGCTCGGAGCGGCCAGCGGATTCGCCAGCATGCCCCGCCTAAAGATGCGATGCAAGCGATTCGCGCCGAGGCAGAGTATTTCGCATTGCGTGACGACTGGCGCCGATCAACGTCTGTCTGTGAACGATGCGATGCGAGGGATATGCTGCGGGCGAGTGCGGATCTGATCGTCCCGCTGTCGCGTCGTCATTTGCGTGGCCCTGCGCCAAAACCAAGCTATTGCGAGGACATCACTGACGAAGCATTCAAGATCCTGATCGAGAGTCAAGAACAAGTTGAGAAACATGCCGAGGAGGAAGCCCTGCGGAGGGCGGCCGCCTTGAATCGAAGCGCCGGGCCTGCGCCGGATAGCCTGGAATAGAAAGTCCTGCTTGGCGTCCTCTGTGGTGTCTCAGACAAAACGGGCGGCTTCATCTGCGACCGATACCTCTCCTCAGAATCGAATGTTTTTTCCTCCACGGTAGAGATGCGCCGGGCTGACTGCCCGCTCCTGCGATTCAACCGCTCAGCGCGTAGCTCATCAAGGCTGCCTGACGGCACACGAACTCAGCGCTCAATGACCGGTCTTTGTGGATGCCGTCATTCAGGCCGCGGTCACGAATGTCTGAGACCAGTCTGCAGCGACCACTCGGCCCGCCCCACGCTTTGATTTTTCTGACCGACGCAGTTTCTCCATCAAGCGGCGCAGACCACCCTACCGCCGCACCACCGCGTGCATCACCGCGCGCCACGCAAACACCATCGCCGGCCCCAGCGTCACCCCCGGCCCCGGGTAACGCCCCCGCATGATGGACGCCATGTCCGCCCCGGCGGCGTACAGCCCCGCGATGGCCTGGCCGTCGGCGCGCAGCACCCGTGCGTCCGCATCGGTGCGCAGGCCCACGCTGGTGCCGGCGTCGCCCGGCCACACCGTCACCGCGTAGAACGGCGCGGTGGCGATGGGGCCGATGCAGGGGTTGGGCCCGTGGTTCGGGTCGCCGTTGAAGCGGTTGAGTTCGCTCGACCCCTTGCCGAAATCCAGGTCCGCACCGGTGTAGGCAAAGCCGTTGTGGCGCGCCACGGTGACGCGCAGGCCCTCGGGGTCCACACCGAGCTGGCCCGCCAGCGCCGCGAGCGTGGGCGCGCGTTTGAGGTAGCCGCTGCGCAGGAAAGGCCTCAGCCGCCACGCGCCCGGGCGCACCAGCCCCAGGCCGTAGCGGTGCAGGAAGTGGGCGTCGCAGATCAAATGCGCGGGCACCGCCGGCTCGGGCGAGGCGTTGAGCATCGCGAGCACGAAGTCGTGGTACGAGTCGCCTTCGTTGACGAAGCGCCGCCCGCTCGCGTCCACCGCGATCAGCCCGGGCTTGGCTCGGTCGAGCGCGAAGTGCGGGAAGCGCTGTTCCTGCCCATCGGCCTGGCGCAGCACGGACACGGGCGTCCAGAAGGCCGGCGTGCGGTGCCCAGTCTCGTCGATGGCAGCGCCCACGCTCTGCGCCAGCCGCAGCCCGTCGCCGGTGTTGCCCTCGAACATCAGCGAATGCGTCTGCGCCGGTGCGGGCAGCAGGCGTTGCCGCCACTCGGGTGCGTGGCCGAAACCGCCGCAGGCCAGCACCACGCCGCAGCGCGCCTGCACGCGCCAGGTGCGCCCGCCTTGCGAGAGTGTGGCGCCGTTCACCTGGCCGCCGTCTTCGTGCAGCTGCTGCACCGCCACGCCCATGAGCGGGTCCACGCCGCGCTGGCGCAGGCTCAGCAGCAGGCGCGCGATCAGCGCGTTGCCCATCACCAGCCGCGTGCCGCGCGGGTGGCGCAGGCGGTCGCGCGCGTGGCGGCCCACTAGGCTCAGCACGTGGCGCAGCGCGGCCCGGGAGGCCAGGGGCCTCAGCAGCGGCGCGATGTCGTCCTTGCTGACGGACATGCCGCCCAGAACCATCATGTGGCGCATGGGCGGGCGCACGCGCGCGAAGTCCGGGCCCAGCTCGCGCCCGTCGAAGGCGCGCGCCACCAGCGCCCGCCCGCCGATGGCCGCGCCGGCATGGTGGTCGTGGTAGTCGGGGTGGCGCGCGGCGGGCACGAAGCTCACGCAGGAATGTTGGGCCAGGTACTCGAGCACGCGCGGGCCGGTGGCCAGGAAGGCGTCGCGCAGGTCGGCGCCGCTGGCGGTGTCGATCTCGGCGGCCAGGTAGTGGTGCGCGCGCACCACCGGGTCGGCCAGGCCGGCGCGCTCGCTCTGGCGGCTGCCCGGTATCCACACCGTGCCGGCAGAGGTGGCAGCGGTACCGCCGAGTTGCGCGGTCTTCTCGCACACCAGCACGCTCAGGCCTTCGATGGCGGCCACCAGCGCCGCCGTGAGCCCGGCCACGCCGCCACCGATGACGAGCAGGTCGACCGTCTGATCTTCAGTGGCCATGCGCCAGCCCGCTCATCGGCGGGCGCCGGTGGAACCAGGGCCGCGCGGCCTCCAGCTGCGCGCACAGGCGCAACAGCAGGCCCTCTTCGCCGTAACGCGCCGCAAACTGGCAACCGATGGGCACGTTGTCGGCGGTCCAGTGCAGCGGCACCGAGGCCGCCGGCTGGCCGGTGACGTTGAAGGGGTAGGTGAAGGGCAGGTAGGCGGCGAGCTTGCCCATCCAGTCCCGCGTGTCGCCCGAGCAGATGTCGAAGTGGCCGTGCGGCCGGGGCGTCTGCGCCAGCGTGGGCGTGAGCCACACGTCGAAGCGCTCGAAGAAGCCCGCGATGCGCCGCGACTGCCGTTGCAGCGCCTGCAGGTTGAGGATGTAGTCGGCCGCACTGGGCGCGCGGCCAAGCTCGGCCAGCGCGTAGGTCAGGGGTTCGACGAGCTCGCGATCGGGCAGGGCACCGCCGGTGGCGCGCGCGATGTTGGCCATGGTGTTGGCCGCGAACACCATCTCGAAGCCGCGCTCCACCGCCGCAGCGTCGTACTCAGGCGAGGCCTCTTCCACGTGATGGCCCAGCTGTTCACACAGGCGCGCGGCGTCTTCCACTGCCGCCACGCAGGCCGGGTCCACGGGCACGCCGGTGGGCGCGGTCCTGGCGAAGGCGATGCGCAGGCGCCCGGGCGCGCGGCCCACTTCGTCAAGGAAGGGCCGCTCGGGCGGCACGGCCTGGTAGGGGTCGCCGGGCATGGGGCCGGCGATGGCGTCGAGCAGGGCCGCGCTGTCGCGCACGCTGCGGCTCACCACGTGCTGGTGGGCCAGGCCGCTCAGGCCTTCACCGCCTTCGGGGCCGGCGGTGATGCGCGCGCGGGTGGGCTTCAGGCCGAACAGGCCGCAGCACGAAGCCGGGATGCGGATGGAGCCGCCACCGTCGGTGGCGTGGGCCAGCGGCACCATGCCCGAGGCCACGGCCGCCGCCGCACCGCCGCTGGAGCCGCCGGGCGAGAGCTCGGTGTTCCAGGGGTTGCGCGTCACGCCGTACAGCAGCGACTCGGTGACGGGCGAGAGCCCGAACTCGGGCGAGTTGGTCTTGCCCGCGATCACCAGCCCCGCGCGGCGCAGGCGCGCCACGATCTCGCTGTCGGCCGCGGCCGTGTTGTTCGCGTACAGGCGCGAAGACGCGGTGGTGGCCGCGCCCGCCACCGAGGCCACGAGCTCTTTCACGAGGAAGGGCACGCCCTGGAACGGCCCGGCCGGCAGGCCGCGCGCGATCTCGGCGCGCGCCGCGTCGCAGAGCGGTGTGACCACGGCGTTGAGCGCCGGGTTGTGCAAGGCGATGCGCGCCAGCGCGGCTTCCAGCAGCTCCAGCGGCGTGACCTCGCCCTGCTTCACCAGCTTCGCCAGGCCCAGGCCGTCGTGGTTTTCGTAGTCGATGAGGCTCATGGGGTCTCCGTCGCAGTGGGGGGCCAGTCGGCGCGCGACATGGCGGCGGTGTCGCTCAGGTCCGGGTCCACCGCGGAGCCGAAGCCCACGCCCGCGAGCGTTCCGAGCGTGAGTTGCCCGCGCTCGATGCGCAGGCGCACGCCGCCGGCTTGCCGGTGGTACAGGTCGGGGTGCGCGGCCAGGTAGGCCTCGGCCTCGGCGGGCGGGCGGCCGTTGAAGCCGTCGATGAAGTGGTGGGCGTTGCGCTCCACGTGGCCGATGCCCAGCAGGCTCACCAGCGCCAGGTCCTGCTGCACGCTGATGCCGGGCTGCGTGGTCAAGTCTTCGGCCGACATGAAGTACGCCTCGCGGCCCTCGGCCTGGTTCCACACCTGGCAGCGCGCGAGGTTGAGCAGCGATTTGTAGAAGCCCTTGCAGGCCTTGGTGGACACGCCGGTGTAGCCCAGCGCACGCGCGCGCGGAAAGGCGTCGAGGTCGCCGTCGGACTCGTCGATGATCACCGGCTTGTGCCGCGCCAGCGCCGCCACCGGCTGGGCCAGCGCCATCTGCCGCTTGATGGGCTGCTCGATCAGCAGCGTGGCCTCGCACAGGCGGCGCAGCGCGGGCTCGGCGGCCATGCGCTGCCACAGCGCGGCGATGGCCTCGGCGTTCTCGTACTGCTCGTTGCCGTCCAGCGTGACCACATAGGGGTCTTGCAAACGGTCGAGCACCGAGGCGATGCGGCGCAGCCGCTCCAGGTCGGCGTCGGCCTGGCCCGAGACCTTGAGCTTGAAGTAGCGGTTGCCGTAGGCCGCCACCACCTCGTCCAGGGTTTCCGGCAGGCCGTCGTTCACGCGCGTGCCGGCGGCCTGGTCGCCCGCCACGATGGGGTCGAGCAGGCCCACGGTGTGGCGCACCGCCAGCGCGCCCAGGGGCGCCAAGCCGCGCAGGAAGGGCGCGAGCGCGAAGCCCTGCAGGTCGGGCGCGATGGCGTGCGCGTGCATGCCGGGCAGGTTGTGTTGCATCGCCTGCCAGAAGCTCACGCTTTCAAGACGGCACAGGGCGTCGAGCACCGCGCGGTCGATCAGCGCCGGGCCGTAGCTGGTCACCAGCGGGTTCAGGCCGCAGGCCGCGCCCGCGTCCAGCAGCTCGCGGTAGTGGTTGGCATACAGGTCGAAGGCGCTGAGCCAGGGCGCGGCGCCGTAGGCGTCGGCGGTCAGCTCCAGCGCCTTGCGCAGCTGGTGCAGGTTCTGTGCGTCGGAGAGCGCGGGGTTCTTGTCGAACCACTTGGCGCCCAGGGCCTCGGCGGCATAGCCCACGCCTTCGCGCCCGTTCTCGTGGCGCACCCGCACGCGCACGATGGCCTGGCGGCCCTCGGTCACGGTGATGACGCCGAAGCGGAACGGCAGGCGCAGCCGGTAGGGCGACTCGAAGCGCTCGACGGCGAGGACTTTCACGCGGGGGGCGGTGGACAGATCGGTCATGGTTCAAGGGCCTCGAGCAGGCCTCGCAGGTAGCCGATGGCGCGGGCGGCGGCCATGGGGCCATCGGGCTGGTAGTCGAAGGGTTCCACCGCGATCCAGCCGCCGTAGCGGTGCTGGCGCAGGGTGCGAAGGATGTCGGCGAAGGCCAGCGCGCCCTGGCCGGGGCCGCGCAGGTTGGGGTCGTTCACCTGCACGTGGGCGAGCAGGCCGCTGGGCAGCCAGCGCGCGAGCACCGCGGGCACCGGCTCGGCCTCGGCGCGCGCGGCGGCGCAGCAGTCGAGCATGGTGCGCAGGGCGGGCTGGTCGATGGCCTGCACGATGGCGGCGGCCTCGGCCACGGTGTGGATGAAGTCGGCCTCGGGCGCGGCCAGGGGTTCGATGCAGTAGACGACGCCGGCCGCCTGCGCGTGCGCCGCCACGGCGGCAAAGGCCTCGATGCCGCGCTCGCGCGCGGCGGCCTCTTCACCCGGCGGCAGGCGGCGCTGCGCGGGCGAGCCGTGCACCAGCACCGAGCCACCGAGCTCGGCGCAGAGGTCGATCTGGCGGTGCATCGCCTCCAGGGTGCGGGCGCGCACCGCGGCGTCGCCCGAGGTGATGGACAAGCCCTCGGGCTGGCGCAGCAGCCAGTGCAGGCCCGAGACCCCGATACCAGCGTCCTGCGCGGCGCTGGTCGGCGGGCGCGGTCTCGCCCAGCGTGAAGGGCGCCACTTCCAGGCCGTCGTAACCCAGGGCCGCCGCCACCTCGCACTGGCGGGCCAGGGGCAGCGGCGCCAGAACCTCGTTGCACAGGGCGATGCGCACGGCGCCGCGCTTTCAGCCGCGTGCGCGGCGTGGCCTCACCACTGCGGGCCGGCCCGCGTCTCGCGCCGGCCGGTGGCGCCCGAGAGTTCGGTGTACAGCTCGAAGGACATGCGGCCCAGCACCGGGTCGGCCCGCGTTTCGGCGGTGCGCGGTCGCGCGATCTCGACCTGGCGGATGTTGGCCACGCGCCCGGGGCGCGGCGACATCACCACCACCCGGTCGGCCAGGAACACCGCTTCGGGGATCGAGTGCGTCACGAAGACAATGGTCTTGCGCTGCCCGCCGCTGCCGCTGCTCTCGCCCCAGATGCGCAGCAGCTCGATGTTCATCTCGTCGCGCGTCATCGCGTCGAGCGCGCCGAAGGGCTCGTCCATCAGCAGGATGGGCGGGTCCAGGATCAGCGCGCGGCAGAGCGAGGCGCGCTGCTGCATGCCGCCCGAGAGCTCGCCCGGCCGCTTGTTGGCGAAGTCGCCCAGGCCCACCATCTTGAGCAGCGCGTGCGCGCGCTCGCGGTACTGCGCGGGGTTGCCGCCGGAGAGTTCCACCGGCAGCAGCACGTTGTCGAGCACCGAGCGCCACTTGAGCAGCAGCGCGGCCTGGAACACCATGCCCACCTTGGGGATGGGCTGGTTCACCGGCACGCCGTCGACCAGGATCCGCCCGCTGGTGACGGGGCGCAGGCCGGCGATGGCGCGCATCAGCGTGGACTTGCCGCAGCCGCTGGGACCGACCAGCGCCACGAACTCGCCTTCGCGGATCTGCAGCGAAATGTCGCGCAGGGCCTCCACCGGGCCGCTCTCGGCCTGGTAGATCATGCCGGCATGGTCCACCTCGATGAGGACGCGGCCCGAGGCCGCGCCATCCGTTTTGTCTGCTGCTGGGCTCATCTCGTCCGTTTCTTCGTTTCTTCTTACTTGACCGGCAGCGGCATCGCCACCTTGGTGAAGAACTCGCCGCTGAACACCGCCTTGCATTCCACCTTCTTGGGCAGGCCCATGTAGGTGTTGACGATGTCGGTGGAGGCGCACATCTTCTTCTCGTCGATCCAGCCGATGCCGTTGTCGGCGTAGCCCTTGGTGCGCATGAGGTCGAAGCCCATCATCATGTTGGCCTCGATGATGGCCACGTCGATCTCGGGCACGCGCTTCTTGAAGATGGCCAGCGCTTCCTTGGGGTTGGCCATCACGTCGCGCCAGCCCATGTACGAGGCTTCCAGGAAGGCCTTGAGCTGCTTGGGCTTGTCGGCCATGGTCTTCTCGCCCGCGATGATGGACATGGCGTAGAGATCGAAGCCGTAGTCGGCCCACTGCAGGCGCACGGCCTTGCCCGGGCCCATGGCCTTGTCGTAGAAGGGCTGGCCGGTGGTGTAGTCGGCCACGCCGTCCACGCGCTTCTCGGCAATGGAGGCCACCTTGGCGGTGGGCTCGATGTTCACCCAGCTCACCTTGTTCGGGTCGATCTGGTTCAGGCGCGCGAAGGCGGGGAAGGCCAGGCGCTGGCTGTCGCCGGCGGGTGCGGCCACAGTTTTGCCTTCCAGGTCCTTGGGCTTGAGCAGCGGCGCGTCGGCATGGCTGAAGAAGGTCATGGGCGTCTTGTCGAACACCATGCCCACCATCTTCACGCGCGCACCGCGCGAGGCGGCCGAGATCACCGGCACCGCATCGGCCAGGCCGGCGTCGGCGCGGCTGGTGTCCACCTTGGCGATGGAGTCGCCCGAACCCTTGGAGTTTTCCAGCGTCACGTCCAGGCCGCGCTGCGCGTAGTAACCCTTGTCCAGCGCCACCCAGTAGGCGGCGTGGTCGCCCACGGCAAACCAGTTGAGGGCGAAGGTGAACTTCTCCTTGGCCTGGGCCGAGGCGGTGGCCGGCAGCAACGCAAAAAGGGCCGCACAGACGGCGGCGGCGGGAACGGCGATCCTGGGAGTCATGGTGCTTTCCTTTCGGAGGACGGGTGGGGGAGGAGAACGGGG
>NZ_JBWKZH010000106.1:0-13684 GCF_059424305.1 Hydrogenophaga sp. GW456-12-10-14-TSB4
CGCCCGCCCCAGCCACGTGGACCGCATGGACTGGCCCCAGCTGCGCGAAGCCGTGGCCGGTTGCCAGGCCTGCGGCCTGTGCAAGGGCCGCAAGAACACCGTCTTCGGCGTGGGCGACGTGCAGGCCGACTGGATGATCGTGGGCGAAGCCCCCGGTGAAAACGAGGACCTGAAGGGCGAGCCCTTCGTGGGCGCGGCCGGCCAGCTGCTCGACAACATGCTGCGTGCCGTGGGCCGCAGCCGCCAGGGCGAGGGCGCGCAGGGCACCTACATCGCCAACGTGCTCAAGTGCCGCCCGCCCGCCAACCGCAATCCGCAACCCGAGGAAGTGGCGCGCTGCGAGCCCTACCTGGTGCGCCAGGTGGCGCTGGTGAAGCCCAAGGTCATCGTGGCCATGGGCCGTTTCGCGGTGCAGTCGCTGCTCAAGACCACCGAGCCCATCGGCCGCCTGCGCGGCCGGGTGCACCGCTACGAAGGCGTGCCGGTGATCGTGACCTACCACCCCGCCTACCTGCTGCGCACCCCCGGTGACAAAGGCAAGGCCTGGGCCGACCTGTGTCTGGCGATGGAGACGCTGGAACAGGCCTGAACGGCGGCGTGCTGGGGCCACGATCCGGCGCCGGGCCGCCCCAAGCCGGATCAGCCCCCTCGGGGGGCAGCGACCCGCGCAGCGGCGGAGCGTGGGGGCCACAACACCGATCCGATGGCGACCATCACGAGTGCCACGGCCGCCCAGTCCTGCCAGTGCAGCACTTCACCGAGCCACCAGGCGCCGGTGAACACGCCCAGCACCGGGATGAACATTACTGACAAGGTGGACGCAATCGGAGGCAGGTCTCGCGCCAGCGAGAGCCAGGCCACCTGCGCAAAGGCGAACACGCCCAGCGCGTTGTAGAGAATCGCCCACCAGATCCCCGGCGAAGGCGCGACCCAGGCGTCGCGCTCGAGCACCAGCGCCATCGCGGTCATCCACACGGCGGTCAGCGCCGTGACCCAGAACGACAGCGTCAGCGTGGGCAAGGGGATGCGCGTGCGGCGCATCATCTGCGTGCCCACCGCCCAGGTGGCCGCGGCCACCAGCATCATCACCACGCCCAGCGGTTTGCCCGAGAGTTGCGTGAACTCGTGCCACAGCAGCAGCGCCACTCCGAGCGCGGCGGCGGCCACCCCGCCCCAGGCACGGCCGCTCAGGCGCTGGCCGAACCACCAGCTGCCCACCAGCGCCGAGAACACCGGCATGGTGTAGCCCAGGATCGCGGCGCGCCCGCTGGACAGCGTCTGGATCGCCAGGATCGCCAGCGTGTGCCAGAACAGCATGTTGAAGACCGTGAGCCAGAACAGCTCGACCCAGTGCTCGCGCGGGACACGGAAGGGCACCTTGCGCCACCACAGGAAGGCCGCCAGCACCGGCAGCCCGAGCCAGATGCAGATGGTGCGGAAGGTCAGCGGCGGCATGCCGGTCACGCCGAACTTCATGATGGGCCAGTTGATGCCCCAGACGATGGTGAGCAGAACCAGCAGGACGAGTTGTTGTCGGGACAGGGCGTGCATGGCCGCGATCTTAGTCGGCCAACTAAAATCGGCCCATGACCTTTCTCGACATGCTGCGCACCGCCGAGCGCCAGAACCGTTCCCTGCTGTGCGTGGGCCTGGACCCCGATCCCGCCCGCTTCCCCGCGCACCTGAAGAACGACGCCTCCCGCATCTACGACTTCTGCGCCGCCATCGTCGAGGCCACGGCCGACACGGCGATCGCCTTCAAGCCGCAGATCGCCTACTTCGCGGCGCACCGCGCGGAAGCGCAGCTGGAGCGGCTGATGGCGCACATGCGCCGCGTGGCGCCCCAGGTGCCGGTGATCCTGGACGCCAAGCGCGGCGACATCGGCAGCACCGCCGAGCAGTATGCGATCGAGGCCTTCGAGCGCTACGGCGCCGATGCGGTCACGCTCTCGCCCTTCATGGGCTTCGACTCGGTCCAGCCCTACCTGCAGTACCACGGCAAGGGCGCGTTCCTGCTCTGCCGCACCTCCAACCCCGGCGGCGACGACCTGCAGAACCAGCGCTTCGCGTCGATCGAAGGCGAGCCGCGCCTGTACGAACACGTGGCGCGCCTGGCGCAGGGCCCCTGGAACCTCAATGGCCAGCTCGGTCTCGTGGTGGGTGCCACCTACCCGGCCGAGATCGAGCGCGTGCGCGAGATCGCGCCCACCCTGCCCCTGCTGATTCCCGGCGTGGGCGCACAGGGCGGCGACGCCGTGGCCACCGTGAAAGCGGGCCTGCGCACCCAGGGCGACGAGACCACCGGCCCCATCATCGTGAACTCGTCGCGCGCCATTCTGTATGCGTCGGCCGGCGCGGACTTCGCCGACGCGGCGCGCCGCGCGGCGCTGAAAACACGAGACGAACTGCGCGCTGCGCGCACCTGAATTTCGACAGATGGCCGCCGGGCAAACCCCGGCGGTAGCGCCGTTGGGCGGGTGCCGCGAACGCGCCACACCCACTTGTAACGACTTGAAATTCGGCCTTTTCCGTTGAAAGCGGCTCCCTAAACTCGCGCTCGTCGAACCGAGGAGGGATCGTCATGATGGAGATCGAGGAAGCGCTTGAACCAGCGGCCGATGCGAGCGTGGCCGCCGCACACCACGAACCCGGGGCTTCGCCGGAGAACCCCGCGCCGGCCGCCCTGCACGCGCTCACGCCGCTGGCGGCGGCCGCGCTGCTCGCAGCTTGTGGCGGCGGCGGAGGTGGTGGCAGCAGCGGAGGCGGCAGCACGGTCGAAGCGCCACCGCCGGTGGGCGTGGTCGATTTCCCCACCGCGGGCTTCAGCCACATCACCCCCTCGAACGACACCGAGGCCGCGCGCTTTCTTCAGCAGGCGCAGTTCTCCTCCACACCGGCGGAGATCTCGGAATTGCGCGGCATGGGCTCCGCGCAATGGCTGGCCAACCAGTTCGTGCGCTACCAGGGCACCACCGGCTGGAACTGGCTGGAAGCCCGAGGCTACGGCGCGGTGAACGCCAACAGCTATTTCTTCAACCAGTACCCGGCCGACTTCATGCTCTGGAGCCAGTTGCTGAGCGGGCCGGACATGATGCGCAAGCGCATCGCGCTGGCGCTGTCGGAGTTCTTCGTGACCTCGCTCGCTTCGGCCGAGTTCACCTGGCGCGCGCACGCCTACGCGAGCTGGTGGGACACGCTGATGCGCCATGCCTTCGGCAACTACCGGCAATTGCTGGAGGACGTGACGCTGCACCCGGCGATGGGCTACTTCCTCAACACCAAGGGCAACCAGAAAGAGAACGTCAGCACCGGCCGCGTGCCTGACGAGAACTACGCGCGCGAGGTGATGCAGCTCTTCACCATCGGCGTGTACGAGCTCAACCTCGACGGCACGGTCAAGACCAGCGGCGGCGTGCCGGTGGAGAGCTACACCCAGGCCGACGTGACCGGCCTGGCGCGCGTGTTCACCGGCTACGACTTCGACACCTCCGACGGTGTTCGCCATCCGGTGGACAGCTACACCATCGAGTCCAAGGCCTTCGCGGGCAAGCGCATGTCGTTCAACGCCAACCGGCACTCGAACCTGGAAGCGCGCTTTCTTGGCACCACGGTGCCGGCCAACACCCCGGGCGCGACCGCGCTGCGGATGGCGCTGGACACGCTGTTCAACCACCCCAACGCCGGCCCGTTCTTTGCGCGCCAGATGATCCAGCGCCTGGTGACCAGCCACCCCAGCCCGGCCTATGTGGCGCGCGTCGCGGCGCGCTTCAACGACAACGGTGCGGGCGTGCGCGGCGACCTCAAGGCGGTGTGGGTGGCGATCCTGCTCGACGACGAGGCGCGCGGACCGGCCTCGCTGGCCAGCACCACCTTCGGCAAGCTGCGCGAGCCCATGCTGCGCTTCATCCAGTGGGCGCGCACCTTCAGCGTCACTTCGGCGGCGGGCAGCTGGAAGATCTTCGAGCTCAACAACGCCGCCACCCAGCTCGGCCAGAGCCCGTTGCGCTCGCCCTCGGTGTTCAACTTCTTCCGCCCGGGCTACGTGCCGCCGGGCACGGCGCTCTCGGCCTCGGGCGCCACCGCGCCCGAGTTCCAGCTGGTCAACGAGTCCACCGTCGGCGGCTACCTGAACTTCATGCAGGGTGTGATCGAACGCGGCATCAACTGCCCCGAGCCCGGCGCGCCGCAGGCCGCCTGGACCAACTACGCCTACGACGTGCAGGCCAACTACAGCCGCGAACTCGCGCTGGTGGCCGACGCCACGGCGCTGGTGAACCACGTCTGCCTGGTGCTCGCCGCAGGCCAGGTCTCCAGCGCCTCGCGCGCCACCATGGTCTCGGCGCTCAACGCGACGCCGGTGACCACCGCCAGCTCCGACACCGTCAAGCGCCGGCGCGTCTGGGCCGCCATCCTGATGGTCATGGCCTGTCCCGAATACCTGATCCAGAAGTAAGGGGCCCGACATGCATTTCATTCAGCCCGATCGGCACACCCGCCGCGCCTTCCTGCGCCGCGCCGGCCAGCTCGCCTTCACCGGTGCGGCCCTGCCCACCGCGCTCAACCTCGCAGCCATGGCCGACGCGGCGGCCTTCAACGCCACCGACTACAAGGCCCTGGTCTGCGTGTTCCTCAACGGCGGCAACGACTACGCCAACACCGTCATCAACTACGACAACGCCAGCTACGACCAGTACAGCGCGATCCGGGGCGGCGGCGCGAACCGCACGGCCGGCGGCATCGCCCTGGCGCAGGCCGCGCTCACCCCCACCTTGCTCAACCCCACGGTGGCCCTGCCCGGCGGCAAGCAGTACGCGCTGCACCCGTCCATGACCGGGCTGGCCGGGCTGTTCAACAGCGGCGTGGCCGCGGTGCAGCTCAACGTCGGCCCGCTGGTGGCGCCGGTCACGCGCCAGCAGTACCACAGCAGCAACCGCGTGGCCTACCCGCTGCCGCCCAAGCTGTTCTCGCACAACGACCAGCAGTCGGTCTGGCAGTCGTCGCAGCCCGAGGGCGCCACCACCGGCTGGGGCGGCCACATCGGCGACCTCGCCCTCTCGTCCAACACCAACCGCGTGCTCACCTGCGTCTCGGTCACCGGCAACACGGTGTTCCTCTCGGGCGACCAGGCGCTGTCGTACCAGGTCAGCACCGGCGGCGCGGTGAAGATCGGCGCGGTCAACGGCAACGTCTACAACTCGGCCGCGGTGCGCGCGGCCATCACCTCGCTGGCGCTGCAGACCCGCACCCACGTGCTGGAGAACGAGTACAACCTCGTCACCGCGCGCGCCGTGGGTGCCGAAAGCGCCATCACCTCGGCGCTGGCCGCCTTCCCGGCCACCGACGCGCCGTTCAACGCCTTCCCCACCGGCAACAACCTGGCCGACCAGCTCAAGATGGTGGCGCGCCTGATCGCCGCGCGCACCCAGCTGGGCAACCAGCGCCAGGTGTTTTTCGCTTCCATGGGCGGCTTCGACCTGCACGACAACCTCATCGGCGGCCAGGCCACGCTGATGGACCGACTGAGCTCGGCGCTCACCGCGTTCTACAACGCCACGGCGGCGCTGAACGTGGCCGACAAGGTCGCCACCTTCACCGCCTCCGACTTCGGCCGCACGCTCACCTCCAACGGCGACGGTTCGGACCACGGCTGGGGCAGCCACCATTTCCTGGTCGGCGGCGCGGTGGCCGGCAAGGCCTTCTACGGCAAGGCACCGCCGGTGAGCGTGGGCAACTCCACCACCGACGCCAACGACCAGTGGCACGTCGGCCAGGGCCGGCTGCTCCCCAGCACCTCGGTGGACCAGTACGCCGGCACCCTGGCCACCTGGTTCGGCGTGCAGGGCGCCGAGATGAACGGCATCCTGCCCAACCTGGGCAACTTCAACAGCGCCGACTACCCCACCAACCTGGGCTTTATGCTGTGACCTCGTAGCCTGCGCGACAGCCGCCGGGCCCCGGCGCGCACTAGGATGCGCGCTGCTGGTTTTATGGGGTTGCGCATGATCGATCTGTACACGGCCGCCACGCCCAACGGGCACAAGGTGTCCATCGCGCTCGAAGAGCTGGGCCTGCCCTACGCGCTGAAGGTGCTGAACCTCAGCGAAGGCGAGCAGCGTCAGCCCGACTACCTGAAGATCAACCCCAACGGCCGCATCCCGGCCATCGTGGACCACGAAGCCGGCGATTTCGCGGTGTTCGAGTCCGGCGCCTGCCTGATCTACCTGGCCGAAAAGACCGGCCGGCTCATGCCGTCGGACATGAAAGGGCGCTCGCTCGTGCTGCAGTGGCTGATGTTCCAGATGGGCGGCATCGGCCCCATGATGGGCCAGGCCAACGTGTTCTTCCGCTACTTTCCCGAGAAGATCCCGGCCGCGATCGACCGCTACCAGGGCGAGTGCAAGCGCCTGTTCCGCGTGCTCGACGGACACCTCGCGCAGCACGAGTACCTCGCAGGCGACTACTCCATCGCCGACATCGCCAACTGGGCCTGGGTGCGCACGCACCGCTGGTCGGGGGTGGACATCGGCGACCTGCCCCACCTCAAGCGGTGGCGCGACGCGATCCGCGCGCGCCCGGCCGTGCAGCGCGGCATTCTGCAACCGGCCTCGACCATGGACCTGGAGCGCGACGGCGAACGGGGCGCGCAGCGCTTCGCCGAAGACGCCCGGCGCCTGATGGAGACCGGCCAGAGCCTGAAGGCGGACGGAGGTGCCGCATGAAGCTGTATGTGTCGCCACGCGCGCCCAACCCCCGCCGGGTGCTGATGTTCCTGGTGGAGAAACAGATCAACGGCCTGGAGCTGGTCAACATCGACCTCAACGCCCAGGAACACAAGACCAGCGACTACCGCGCCAAGAGCCCACTGGCGCGCGTGCCCGCGCTGGAGTTCGACGACGGGCGCGTGCTCACCGAGACGCGCGCGATCTGCACCTGGATGGAGGGCCGCTACCCCACCCCCAACCTGATGGGGCAGACCGCCGAGGAACGCGCCTTCATCGAGATGGCCGACCGCCGCGTGGAGTGGTACCTCATGCTGCCGATGGCCAACGCCATCCGCCACACGCACCCCGGCCTGGCGCCACTGGAGCAACCGCAGTTTCCGGACTTCGGCCACTCGCAGGTGGCCAAGGCGCGCGAGACCGCCGCCTGGCTCGACGCCGAGCTGCAGCGCCATCCCTGGGTGGCAGGTCAGCGCTTCACCATCGCGGACATCACCGCCTTCTGCACCATCGAGTTCGCGCGGCTGATGCGCTTCAAGCCCGCCGATGAAGGCCTCCACGCACTGCAGGCCTGGCGCGACCGCGTGGCGACGCGGCCCAGCGCCCTGGTCTGATCCCCCGGGCTCAACCCCAGGGCGTGGGCGTGCGCGCCAGCGCGCGCTCCATGGAAGGCAGGGCCTGCAGACCCGACGCGAGCTGCGCCTGCAGGTCGTTCTGCCAGCGCTCGACCCAGGGCGTGGCCAGGCCTTCGGGCACGGTCGCCAGCAAGGCCTGGGCGGTGCTCAGGTCGTTGAGCTGTCCCAGCAACTCCTGCGCATCGGCCAGCGCCTCGGTGCTGCGCTCCAGCCGCCTGGGTGGCAACACGCTGGCCAGGAATTCCTGCGCATAGCGCAGCTTCTTCAAGACGATGCGCAGCTCGTGCCGCCCCTCCGGCCCGAGCCGGCGCGCGCGGCGCGCTTCGGCTTGCAATGCCGCATGGCGCTGGCGCAACGCACCCCGTGCCCAGTCCGGCAGATTCGGGGCGGGTTCGTCGCGGGGCTGCAAGGCCAGCACCGCGCGGGTGAAGGCCAGCAGGCGCAAGGCGTGCCCGCTCTCCCCCAGGGCTTGCGCCGCGCGCCGGTGGGCCGCCCGCCGCTGGTCCTGCACCCAGTCCAGCAACGCCTGCTCGGCGGGGGTCAGCGGGGCGCCCTCCAGGGGCTCGGGCCGCCAGGCAGGCAGGCGCTCGGTGACGAACACGTCCCAGTTGCGGGCATCCCCGAGCCGGCCCGCGAGCGCCTTCCACTCGGCGGCCCAGTGCGCGACAAAACGGCGCGGCAGGTGCGCGCGGAACAGGCGCAGGCCGGTGCGCAGCCGCCGAAGGGCCACCCGCGCCTGGTGCACGAACTCGGGGTCGGGCAGGGCACCGTCCGGCCCGGGTTCCAGCACGCCGGCCTCGTTGGCCTGCAGATGGGCCAGGCAGCTCAGGGCGGCCGCCTGGAAGGCCGTCACCGGCGACATCCGCGCGTCCAGCACCAGCGGCCCGGCCTTGGCAGGGCTCAGGCGCTCGCCGGTGAAGAGCGCATAGCCCCGTTCGGCCTTGCTGCGCTGGGCCGGCAGCAGCCGCAGCCCTTGCGCGGCCTGCCCGCTCGGGCCCAGCGCCAGGGTGTGCGCCAGGTCCAGCAGGGCATCGACCGGCCCGCTCAACAACTCCAGCTCCAGCTCCAGAATGGCCCGGCGGTGCTTGCCCTCGGCGTTGCCTGTGGTGATGGCCCCCTGGTCCAGTGCCACTTCGACCACCGCGCCGCCGTGGGCGAGCGTCCAGCTGCGGCGCGTGAAGTCGGTGCGGAACACCGGCACCAGTTGCCAGGCCACGCTCAGCAGTTGCTGCGCCAGCACGTCGTCACCGAGCAGCGCGGCGAAGTCGAACCGCCCCGGGCGGCACGCGGCCTCCCATTCGCCGCGGCGCGACAGGCCGCCGACGGAGGTTCCCGCCGTCTTCACCGTGAGCAGGGTGCGGCGGCCCACGCGGCGCTCGCGCACCGCCATGCGCTGCGCGCGCAGGGCCAGCGTGGAGGTGTCGAAGTAGGTGTTGAACAGGCGTTCGCGGCGCGGCGCGGCCCCACTCAGCAGCGGGTGCGCGAGCAGGCGCGGCAGGTCCTCGGGGTGCAGTTCAAGCTTGAGTTCGGTTTCCTGGGGCATGGATCGATGGTGAGGGAGGCACGGGACGAGCGGCGAGTCTGCCAGTCCTGCGCGGATTCATCTACCGCGCCACGCGCTTACGCCTTGTAACGACACCGCCCAGGCGCCACGCCAGAATCGCACAGGATCCCCTACGAAACCACCCACGACATGAGCCTCTCCAAACGCCCCGCCCTCTCCATCGCGCTCCTGAGCCTGACCCTGCTGGGCAGCCTGCCCGCGTTGGCCGAAAAGCCCGAATGGGCCAACAAGGGAGGCAAGCACGACAAACACGAGAAGCACGCACCGTCACGCCAGGACGACCGCCGAGACGATCGGCGCGACGACCGCCGGGACGATCGCCGAGACGGCCCGCGCGCGCCCTCCACCAACGTGTCGGTGAACATCCAGATCGGCGGTTACTTCGGCGAACCCCAGCGCCGGATCGCCCACGACTACTACGAGCCGCGGTTCAAGGCCGGCAACTGCCCGCCCGGCCTGGCCAAGAAACGCAACGGATGCATGCCGCCGGGACAGGCGAAGAAGTGGCGCATGGGCTATCCGCTGCCGCACGACGTCGTGTACTACCCGGTGCCCAACAGCGTGTCGGTGCAGATCGGCCTGCCGCCTTCGGGCTACAAATACGTGCGCGTGGCGGCCGACATCCTGATGATCGCCGTGGGCACCGGCATGGTGGTCGACGCGATCGAAGACCTGGGCCGGTTCTGACACCGCGATGCACCACCACACCCTGACGGCCACGGCGACGCTGCTGGCCCTGAGCACGGCTGCGGGCGCGGCGCAGCCGCCCACCGACGACGTGGCCCTGGAGGCCAGCCGCGACTACCTCGTGGGCGCCGCCCTGGTGTCGTCCGCACCCCAACTGGGCAGCGATGTCGAGCAGCGCCTGCGGCTGCGCCCGATCTGGGCCTTCCAGCTCGGGCGCTTCCGCTTCGCCACCTCGGGCGCCAGCGCCCTGCTGAGCCAGGGCCGCAAGTCGGTGGACACCGGCGTGAGCACGGTGCTGGCCGGCAACGACCGCTGGTCGCTGAGCACCTCGCTGTCGATCGACGAAGGCCGCTCGTGGGACGACGATGCCGTGTTCCGCGGCCTGCCCGACGTGCGCGCCACGCTGCGCGGCCGGGTCGGCGCCAACGCCGCCCTGGGTTCGCGCTGGACGTACTCGGTGCGCGCCTCGCAGGACCTGCTGGGTCGCGCGGGCGGCCTGCGCCTGGACCACGGCCTGAGCTACCGCCACCCGGTGTCTTCGCAGACCCACTGGGACCTCTCGCTGGGCGCGGGCTGGGCCAACGGCACCTACCGGCAGACGCACTACGGCGTGGACCCGGCACCGGCGGCCGCCACCGGCGTGCCGGCCTTCGCCATCGGCTCGGGCTGGGACACGGTCTCGCTGGGCTGGCGCATCACCTCGGCGCTCAGCCGCCACTGGGTGGCCTACGGTGGCGTGGGCGTGTCGCAACTGCAGGGTGCGGCCGCACGCAGCCCGCTGGTGGGGCGCCAGACCGCCTACGGCGCCACGGTGGGCCTGGCGTACCGCAACAACTAGGCCACTAGACCGTCAGCAGGCGGCGCAGGTAGCGCCCGGTGTGGCTGTCGGGGTGCGCGGCGATGGTTTCGGGCGTGCCCTGTGCCACCACCGTGCCGCCGCCCGAGCCGCCTTCGGGGCCCATGTCGATGACCCAGTCGGCGGTCTTGATGACGTCGAGGTTGTGCTCGATCACCACGATGGTGTTGCCCGCGTCGCGCAACTGGTGCAGCACCTTGAGCAGCAGCTCGATGTCGGCGAAGTGCAGGCCGGTGGTGGGTTCGTCCAGGATGTAGAGCGTGCGCCCGGTGTCGCGCTTGGAAAGCTCCAGCGCGAGCTTGACGCGCTGCGCCTCGCCGCCCGAGAGCGTGGTCGCGCTCTGGCCCAGCTGGATGTAGGACAGGCCCACGTCGAGCAGGGTCTGCAGCTTGCGGTGCAGCGTCGGCACCGCGCTGAAGAAGGCGTGCGATTGCTCCACCGTCATGTCCAGGATCTGCGCGATGTTGCGGCCCTTGTACTGCACGTCCAGCGTCTCGCGGTTGTAGCGCTGGCCGTGGCAGACCTCGCAGGGCACGTAGACGTCGGGCAGGAAGTGCATCTCCACCTTGACCACGCCGTCGCCCTGGCAGGCCTCGCAGCGGCCGCCAGCCACGTTGAAGCTGAAGCGGCCCGGGCCGTAGCCGCGCTCGCGCGCGGTGGGCATCTCGGCCATGAGTTCGCGGATGCCGGTGAACAGGCCGGTGTAGGTGGCCGGGTTGCTGCGCGGCGTGCGGCCGATGGGCGACTGGTCGACGTTGATGACCTTGTCGAAATGCTCGATGCCTTCGATGGCATCGTGCGCGGCCGGTTCGTCGTGCGAGCGGTAGAGCGTGCGCGCCACGGCGGCGTAGAGCGTGTCGTTGACCAGCGTGGACTTGCCCGAGCCGGAGACGCCGGTGACGCAGGTGAGCAGGCCGACCGGGAACGCCACGCTGGCGCCCTTGAGGTTGTGGCCGCGCGCGTTGACGACGCGGATTTCCTGCAGCTCGCCCAGCGTGGCCTGGTGCGCGGCCTCGCGCGCGGCACGGCGCTCGGCCGCCGGGCTGGGCGGGAAGCGCGGCTTGGTGGGCGCCGCCTTCGGGGCTTCGCCCTTCTTCACGACCGGCAGCCAGGGCGTGCGGCGCGCGGGCACGGCGATCTGGCGCGTGCCACCGAGGTACTGGCCGGTGAGCGAATCGGGCGTGGCCATGACCTGCTCGCAGGTGCCCTGCGCCATCACGCGCCCGCCGTGCACGCCGGCACCGGGGCCCATGTCGATCACGTGGTCGGCGGTGCGGATCATGTCCTCGTCGTGCTCGACCACCAGCACCGTGTTGCCGAGGTCGCGCAGGTGCTGCAGCGTGGCAATGAGGCGGTCGTTGTCGCGCTGGTGCAGGCCGATGCTGGGCTCGTCGAGCACGTACATCACGCCGGTCAGGCCGCTGCCGATCTGGCTGGCCAGGCGGATGCGCTGCGCCTCGCCGCCGGACAGCGTCTCCGCGCTGCGGTCCAGGCTGAGGTAGTTCAGGCCCACGTCGTTCAGGAACTTCAGGCGCTGGCGGATCTCGTTGATCACGCGCGCGGCGATGTCGCCCTTGGCGCCGTGCAGCTCCAGTTTCTGGAAGTAGGCCAGCGCCTCGCCGAGCGTGACGTGGCTGATCTTGTAGATGGGCTGCTTCTGCTCGCCTTCGCCCACGAACACGTGGCGCGCCTCGCGGCGCAGGCGCGAACCGGCGCACTCCGGGCAGGCCTGCACCGCGCGGTAGCGCGCCAACTCCTCGCGCACGGCGGCGCTGTCGGTCTCGCGGTAGCGGCGCTCGAAGTTGCGCACGATGCCCTCGAAGGGGTGCTTCTTGCTGACCTTCTTGCCCGCGCGCTCTCCCGATTCGAGCGCGTAGCTGAACTTCACCTCGTCCTCGCCCGAGCCATAGAGCAGCACCTGCTGCACCGCGTCGGGCAGGCTTTCCCAGGGCGCTTCGGCGTTGAACCGGTAGTGCGCCGCGAGGCTCTCGATCATGGCGAAGTAATAGCCGTTGCGCCGGTCCCAGCCCTTGATGGCGCCGCTGGCCAGGCTGAGCGAGGGAAACGCGACCACGCGTGCGGGGTCGAAGAACTCGGTGTGGCCCAGGCCGTCGCAGGTGGGGCAGGCGCCCATGGGCGAGTTGAACGAGAACAGGCGCGGCTCGAGCTCCCCCACGGTGTAGTGGCACAGCGGGCAGGCAAAGCGCGCCGAAAAGCCATGCTCGCGCGGGGCGGCGCCGGCTTCGGCCGCATCCATCTCCACCGCGATGGCCCGGCCGTCGGCCAGGCGCAGCGCGGCCTCGAAGCTCTCGGCCAGGCGCTGGCGCAGCGGGTTCACGCCCTCTTCCTCGCCGTCGGCGCGCACCTTGATGCGGTCGATCACCACATCGATGTTGTGCTTCTCGGTTTTCTTCAACGCCGGCAGTGCCTCGGCTTCCAGCACCGCGCCGTCCACCCGGAAGCGCACATAGCCCTGGGCCTGCATGTCGGCGAAGAGCTCGGTGAACTCGCCTTTCTTCTCGCGCGCCACCGGCGCCAGGATCATCAGGCGCGTGCCCTCGGGCAACGCGAGCACCGTGTCCACCATCTGCGCCACGCTCTGCGAGGTCAGGGGGAGGTGGTGATCGGGGCAGTGGGGCGTGCCCGCGCGCGCAAACAGCAGGCGCAGGTAGTCGTGGATCTCGGTCACCGTGCCCACGGTGGAACGCGGGTTGTGGCTGGTGGCCTTCTGCTCGATGGCGATGGCGGGCGACAGGCCTTCGATCAGGTCCACGTCGGGCTTGTCCATCAGCTGCAGGAACTGGCGCGCATAGGCCGACAGGCTCTCCACGTAGCGGCGCTGGCCCTCCGCATACAGCGTGTCGAAGGCCAGGCTGGACTTGCCCGAGCCCGAAAGCCCCGTGATCACCACCAAAGCATGCTTGGGGATATCAAGGTCGATGTTCTTGAGGTTGTGCGTGCGCGCGCCGCGCACCGACAGGAACGCGCTGGCGTGCCGCAAGGCGGCGCCCAGGTAGCGGGGAGACGGCTCGCCCACGGACGGCGTCTCGCGGGAGGCGGCGCCGGTCGATCCAGGCAAATTCAGGTCCGGGGGCAGGTTCTGGTTCAAGGCGCGATGCGGTGTTCAGGGCAACCCGGCATGATAAGCCGCCACGCGGTTTTGCGCCCCTCCGCCCGGCGGCCACCGGCCTTTCGCCGACAATACGCCGTCCCCCCTGAATCC
>NZ_JBWKZH010000107.1:0-12628 GCF_059424305.1 Hydrogenophaga sp. GW456-12-10-14-TSB4
GTTGGGGCCTCCGGCTGACGACCTTTCAGCCGGAGGCCCCAACAGCAGGCATGCGCCGTGGCGGACAGGGACGTTGGCAACGCTTCGCCTGTAGCTCGTAGCCGGCGCGAGCCATTGAAATGTGAGCTCCCCTTTCCGCCCCGGCGGGGGTGGAAAGGGGCGGGGGGGAAGGCGAGGTGCGACGCCAGTCAAATCCCAGAGAGAACACACACCTCAAACCCATCCGCAACATGATGATTTTCAATAAGATTTTCCCATTGCGCATAAAATGCGAGGCTGTTTAGAAAGACCTGAATGCTCTACCCAGAACTCTTCAAGCAACTCGAATCCGTCCGATGGGACATGGACAAGGACATCCCGTGGGACAAGTTCGACGCCAGCGCGTTGACCGATGAACAGGCCCAGACCATCAAGATGAACGCCATCACCGAGTGGGCGGCGCTGCCGGCCACCGAGATGTTCCTGCGCGACAACCGCGACGATTCCGACTTCTCGGCCTTCATGTCGATCTGGTTCTTTGAAGAGCAAAAGCACTCCCTGGTGCTGATGGAGTACCTGCGCCGCTTCCGCCCCGAGCTCGTGCCCACCGAGCAGGAGCTGCACGACATCCGTTTCGAGTTCGATCCGGCCCCGCCGCTGGAAACACTGATGCTGCACTTCTGCGGCGAGATCCGCCTGAACCACTGGTACCGCCGCGCCAGCGAGTGGCACACCGAGCCCGTGATCAAGCAGATCTACAGCACGCTCAGCCAGGACGAGGCCCGCCACGGCGGCGCCTACCTGCGCTACATGAAGCGCGCCATCGGCAAGTTCGGCAACGAGGCCCGCTCGGCCTTCGCCAAGGTGGGCGTGTTGATGGCCAGCGCGCGCCGCACCGCGCAGGCGCTGCACCCCACCAACCTGCACGTGAACAAGAACCTGTTCCCCAACGACACCATCCAGAGCCGCCTGCCCAACCCCGAGTGGCTGGAGCACTGGCTGGACAAGCAGATCAACTTCGACGCGGTGTGGGAAACGCGCGTGGTCGATCGCATCCTGCACAACATGAGCCTGCTGATGGAGCAGAGCTTCAAGACCGTGCAGGAGCTCAACCGCTTCCGCAAGGCGGTCTCGGTCACCGGCGCACCGTCGGCGGCCTGAGGTCCCTGCCGCTGGCGGGCAGTGCCGCCGCCAGCAGGCCCAGCAGCACGCCCCAGGCTGCGCCCGTGACGTGCGCGGCCTGCACCACCTGGATGTCCGCGTCGGCATCCCATGCCAGGGGGGCGGCCCAACCGCGCTCGAGCACGACCTTGGTGATGACCGCCAGCGTCAGCAGTCCACCCCAGAACCGCGCGCCCCGGATCGGCAGTCGGCCCAGCGCGACCTGCACCGCCAGCAGCAGCGTGCCGGCGTGCATCAGGCCCGAGAGGCCGGTGGCGTAACCGACCTGCGGCCACAGCAGCAATGAGACCTGGGTCAGCGGCCAGGCCAGCAGCCAGGCCAGCGCGCAACGGGTGTCGGGCCGCAACACCCAGCCAGCCGCCGCCACCCCGCCCATGGCGAGCAGGTTGCCGACAAGGTGCGGTGTGCTCAGGTGTACCCAGGCGCTGGTCCACAAGGTCCAGGGGTGCTGCAACCCATCGTCCGCCCGCCAGACCCAGACACTGGCGGGGTTGTCCTGGCCGGCCCACCACATCAGCAGGCTCGCGGCGCCGTGCAGGCCGCACAACGCCCACCAGGCGCGAGGTGGTTTCACGCCGTCGAGGTGGCGCGACCCAGCACGTGCTGCCACAGCGCCAGCACCGCGCGGGAGGCTTCTTCCACCTGCGCCGCGTCCACCTGCGTGGGCGCTTCGTCCAGCCGCGCACGGTGCTGGATCTGGCGCAGCTCGCGGTAGGCGTGGGCCGCCGCCTCGCCCATGCCGGGCTCGAGCAGGCCCGCGTTCTCGGCGCGCCGCAGCAGGTTGATGTTGCCGGTGTTGGCGCGCAGCTCGGGGTGCTCGCGCGAGTGCAGCAGCACGAGGTACTGCACGGCGAACTCCACGTCCACCATGCCGCCCGGGCTGTGCTTCACATCGAAGCGCTCGCCGCGCACCGGGTGCGCCGCGCGGACCTTGCCACGCATGGCGACGATCTCGGCGGCCAGCGAGGCCGCGTCGCGCTCGGCCGTGATGACGGCCTCACGCACCGCGTCGAAGCGGCCGGCGAGCGAGACACCACCGAGCACAAAACGCGCGCGCGTCATGGCCTGGTGTTCCCAGGTCCAGGCCGTGTTGCTGCCGCGTTGCTGCTGGTAGTTGGCGTAGGCCGTGAAGCTGGTGACCAGCAGGCCCGAGTTGCCGTTGGGCCGCAGCGCGGTGTCGATCTCGAACAGGTCGCCTTCGCCGGTCTTCACGGTGAGCCAGTTGATCATCTTGCGCACGAAGGCGGCGTAGATCTCCGAGGCATTCTCGTGCTCGTCCTCGTAGACGAACACGATGTCCAGGTCGCTGCCGTAGCCAAGCTCCTTGCCGCCGAGCTTGCCGTAGCCAATGATGGCGAAGCTGGGCTCGTCGCGGTGGCGGCTCTTCAGGCGCGACCAGCACCAGCGCGCGGTCACGCGCAGCACCGAGTCGGCCAGGGCAGAGAGGTCGTCGGCCACCTGTTCGACGGTGAGCACCTTCTCCACGTCGCGCGCCAGGGTGCGGAACACCTCGGCGTGGTGCGCGCGGCGCAACAGGTTGAGCAGGGCTTCCTCGTCGTCCTCGCCGGTGGAGCGCAATGCCGTGCGCCGCGATTCGAGTTCGTCCTCGAACTGCGCGGCGTCGAAGCGGTCGGTCAGCAGTTGCTGGCTCGCGAGCTCGTCGATCACGCCGGGGTGCTGGATCAGGTAGCGCGCGGGCCACTTGGCCGCACCGAGCAGGCGCAGCAGGCGCTCGTGCACCGATGGCCGCTCCTGCAGCAGCGCCAGGTAGCTCTCGCGGCGCAGCAGCGGCTCGATCCAGTCGGCCATGCGCAGCGCGGCTTCTTCGCTCACGCGGCCTTCGTCGATCCAGGCTCCGGTGCGCTGCACCAGCCGCACCAGGCGCGCGCGGGTGTCTTCGCGCAGCGCGAGCACGCGCGGGTGTTCGCGCCATTGGGCCACCCGGGCCGCGAAGGCCTCGGGCAATTGCTCCAGCACGCCTTGCAGGTCGTCGACGGCGCTGCGCCCGCTGGCGCCGTTCTTCTTGCTGCTGCAGCCCTTGCCGTTGCAGCCGCCGTTGGTGGGGCCCCCGAGCAGGGTGTCGAACTCCTGGGCCACCAGCTCGCGGTGCGCGTCCAGGGCGTGCAGGAAGGCGCAGACGTCGGTGTACCCCAGCGTGGCGGCGAGCCAGGCCAGGTCGTCGTCGCGCGTGGGCATCACGTGGGTCTGCTGGTCGTCCAGGTACTGGATGCGGTGTTCGACCCGGCGCAGGAATTCGTAGGCCTGCGCCAGCGCGCTGGCCGTGGCGGGCGGCATCAGCCCGGCCTTGCACAGGCGCTGCAGCGCATCCAGGGTGGGCCGGGTGCGCAGCTCGGGGAACTGGCCGCCGCGCACCACCTGCAGCAGCTGCACCGTGAACTCGATCTCGCGGATGCCGCCGCGCGAGAGCTTCACGTCGTTCGAGCGCCCGGGGTTGCCGGCCGCGCGCTTGGAGGCGTGGTCGCGGATCTGCCGGTGCAGCGTGCGCAGGGCGTCGAACACGCCGTAGTCGAGGTAGCGGCGGAACACGAAGGGCAGCACGGTGCCGCGCAGGGCGCTGGCGCTGCGGTCCTGCACGCAGGCGGCGGGGGCGATCACGCGGCTCTTGAGCCAGGCAAAACGCTCCCACTCGCGGCCCTGCACCAGGAAATACTCTTCGAGCGCGCCCAGCGACACCGCGCTCGGCCCGGAGTTGCCGTTGGGCCGCAGGGCGAGGTCGACGCGGAACACGTTGCCGTGCTCGGTGGTCTCGCCCACGGTGTTGTAGATGTGCTTGACGGCCTTGCCGAAGTACTCGTGGTTGCTGATGCGCTGGCGGCCCTGGGCGTTGCCGGCGGTCTCGCCGTCCTGGTCGTAGACGTAGATCAGGTCGATGTCGCTCGACACGTTGAGCTCGCGCGCGCCCAGCTTGCCCATGCCGATCACCCACAGCTGCGCGCGTTGCAGCGCGCCCTGGGGCGTGGTGAATTGCGGTGCGCCGTGCAGCTCGTCGAGATCGGCGAAGGCCAGTGCACAGGCCTGGTCGAGCGCGAACTCGGCCAGCTCGGTGACGGCGCGCGTGATCACGGCCAGCGGCGCGCCCTGCTCGCCGTCGAGCACCACCAGGCGTTCGAGCACCAGCTGGCGCAGCACGCGCAGGGCGGCAGGCAGGGGCAGGCCTCGCTCTCGCAGCAGGCCCAGGCAGGTCTGCATGCTGGCGAGCACCGGCTCGCCGGGGGGGAGGCAGGACAGTTCAGCGGCGTAGCGGCGGCGCACCCGCTGCACGAAGCGCGAATGGTCGGCTCGGCGGTCGTCGGCCGTCAGGGACGCACAGGGGTTCACATTTGATGACAAAACGGGCTCTTCCGCTGTGGAACCTGAGAAATGGCTGGCCGTCATAATTTGCGGTGGACATGAATCAAAGCCCGGCTCCCATCGCTCCTGCCACGCGAACCCTCAAGACACTTTCGGTGGCGGCCCGGCTTTGCTTGTGGCTCGTGTTCCTGGCCTGGGGCCTCTTCGTGCTGACCTGGGCAGCGCTGAATTGGTGGATTGTGCCCCGAATCGGCGAATGGCGTCCGGAGCTGGAACGATGGGCCAGCAGCACGGTGGGGGCTCCGGTGCGGGTGGGCGAGATCCGCGCCGACAACACCACCGGCGGCCTGGGTTTCCTGCCTGCTTTCATGCCGTCCTTCGAGTTGCGCGACGTGCAGCTGTTCGACCCGAACGGCCGCGTCGCCCTGCACCTGCCGCTGGTGCGCACGGCGGTCTCGGTGCGCTCTCTCTGGCATGGGAATTTCGAGCAGGTCGTGATCGACCAGCCCGTGCTCGACGTGCGGCGCACGGCGCAGGGCCGCATCGAGGTGGCTGGGCTGGACATGGCGGGCCCGGGCGAACGCGACGGCCGCGCCGCCGACTGGTTCTTCTCCCTGCGCGAATTCGTTATCCAGAACGGCACCGTGCGCTGGACGGACGAGCTGCGCGCCCAGCCCCCGCTGGCCCTGGGGGCATTGACCTTCGTGGTGCGCAACACCGCCCGCACCCACCAGTTCCGCCTCGACGCCACGCCGCCGGCCGAATGGGGCGAGGGCCTGAGCGTGCGGGGGCGCCTGCGCGAACCCCTGATCGAGCTCGGCGGCCGGGCGCCCGGCCAATCGATCTGGCACAACTGGGATGGCGAGTTGTACGCGGACTTCCGCCATGTGGATGTGGCGCGCCTGCGCGCCTATGCCGATCTCTCGCCCTGGGGCGTCGACGTGCGCACCGGACAAGGCGCGCTGCGCGCCTGGGCCGCGGTGGAGAACGGCTCGGTGGCCGGCGTCACCGCCGATCTGGCGCTCGGCGGCGTGGAGGCGCAGCTGGGCCCCGACCTGCCGGCCCTGGCGGTGGACGAACTGCAGGGCCGGCTGGCTGCGCAATGGTCCGAGGCCGGCTTCAGCGTGGCCACCGACGACCTGCGTTTTCGCACCCGCGAGGGCGTGGACTGGCCCGGTGGCCGCCTGCGGGTGCAGCACACCGCTGCCCAGGCCGGGCGCGGGGCCGGCACCGAGCTCAGCGCCGAGCGGCTGGAGCTGGGGGCGCTTGCCGCCCTGGCGAGCCGCCTGCCCTTGCCCGCCGAAGCACGCCAGCGGCTGGAGCAACTGCGCCCGGCCGGCCGGGTGGACGGTTTCACGGCCCGCTGGCAGAACGCGGTCACCGCCGCCGCGTCGGACTGGGCGCCGGAGACCTACCAGGCCCGGGGCCGGGCCAGCGGCCTGTCGCTGGCGGGCGAGCCCAGCGGCCGGATGTCCATTTCAGGGCGTTTCCCTTTGCCGGGCCGGCCCGGCATCTCGGGAGCCACGGTGGACTTCGACCTCAACCAGGCGGGCGGCCGGGCGCACCTCAGCGTGGCGGACGGCACCGTGGAGTTGCCCGATGTGTTCGAGGACCCCAGCGTGCCGGTCGACCAGCTGGAGGCCGATGTGTCCTGGCGCGTGCAGGGCCAGCGCATCGAAGCCCAGCTCGACAACCTGCGCCTGAGCAACGCCGATGCCGAGGGCACGGCCCAGGTGCGTTGGCAGACCAGCGACGTGCCCGCGGGCTCGAACGCCTCGCGTTTTCCCGGCGTGCTCGACCTCAGCGCCACGCTCACCCGCGCCGACGCCACGCGCGTGCACCGCTACCTGCCGCTTACCGTGAATGCCGACGCGCGTCACTACGTGCGCGAGGCGGTGCGCGGCGGCAGCTCGAACCGGGTCGAGTTCCGCGTGCAGGGGCCGGTCGATCACGTGCCCTTCGAGAAGCCCGGCGAGCGCGGTGAGTTCCGCATCAGTGCGCCGCTGCGCAACGTCGACTTCGACTACATCCCGGCCTACCTGCAGCGTGCCGGCGAGGCGGCCTGGCCTGCGCTGCGGGGCGTCTCGGGCGATCTGGTGCTGGACCGCGCCTCGCTCAAGCTCACCGCGCTCGAAGGCGGCGTGGTGAACGCCTCCGGCGTGCGCCTGAGCAAGGGGCAGGTCGACATCGAGCACCTGGGCCACGACGCCGTGCTGCGGGTGAATGCCCAGGCCCAGGGCCCGGCGAACGAGGCCCTGGGTTTCGTGCAGGGCTCGCCGATCAACGCCATGACCGGCCAGGCGCTGGCGCGGGCGCGCACCGGCGCCGGCGCGGCGCAAGTGGGGTTCGCGCTCCAGGTGCCGCTGGCCGATCCCCACGCCACCAAGGTCAGCGGCACCGTCCGGCTCGACGGCAACGACCTGCAGATCACCCCCGATGCCCCCCTGCTCGGGCGCGCCAGCGGCAACCTGGCCTTCAGCGAAACCGGCTTCTCGGTCAAGGCCGCCCAGGCCCGGGTGTACGGCGGCGATCTGCGGTTCGAGGGCGGCATGCAGCCCGATGCCAAGGGTGTGGCCCAGGTGCAGTTCCGCGGCCAGGGCGTCGCCAATGCCGAGGGCCTGCGCGATGCGGGGCTGGGGTTCGTCTCGCGCCTGTTCCAGAACGCCAGCGGCAGCGCGGCCTACACGGCCCAGCTCGGTTTTCGCGCCGGGGTGCCCGAACTGTTGGTGACGAGTGAGCTGCAGGGCCTGGCGCTGAACCTGCCGGCGCCCTTGAACAAGGCGGCCGAGGCCAGCCTGCCGCTGCGCTACGAGAACCGGGTGCTCTCCGTGGTGGGCGAGAGCGCGCGCACCGACCGCCTGGCGATCCAGCTCGGCTCGGCGCTGGCGCCGGTGGTGTCGCTGCGGTACGAACGCGAGCTCGGTGCGGCCGAACCGCGCGTGCTGCGCGGCGCCATCGCCGTGGGGCTGGAAGACGATGCCGCCGCCGCGCTGCCGCCCCAGGGGGTGGAGGCCCATGTGCAGCTGGCGCAGCTCGACACCGATGCCTGGGAGCGTGCGTTCTCCAGCGCCGCCGGGGTGGATGTGCGCACGGCGGCCACCGCCGGTGCCGCGGTGCTGCCGCGCGTGGGCCCGGTCGCCGATGCGAACGCGAGCCTGGCCTACCTGCCCACCACCCTGTCGGTGCGCGCGGAGCGCGTCACGGTGCGCGGGCGCCACTTTCACCGCGTGGTGCTGGGCGGCTCGCGCGAGGGCTCGCAGTGGCAGGCCAACATCGAGGCCAATGAACTCAACGGCTACGTGTCGGTGCGCCAGGCGGGGCCGGGCACGGCGGGCAACGTCTATGCGCGCCTCAAGCGCCTGCAGCTGGAGCCCTCGGCGGCGAGCGATGTCGAGGAGCTGCTGGAGCAGCCCACCGCCAGCGTGCCGTCGCTGGACATCGCGGTGGACGAGTTCACCGTCGCCGGCCGCAACCTGGGGCGCGTCGAGGTGGAAGCCATCAACCGCGGCGGGCCGCTGCGCGGCAGCGAGTGGCGCCTGACCCGGCTGCGCGTCGCCTCGCCCGAGGCGCGCCTGAACGCGACCGGTAACTGGGTCGCCTCCGGCAGCGGCGCGGGCGGCCAGCGCCGCACCGCGCTCAACTTCCGGCTCGACATCGACGACTCCGGCCAGTTGCTCACGCGCTTCGGGCGCGAGGGGCTGGTGCGCGGCGGCAAGGGCCGGCTGGAGGGCAACATCGGCTGGATCGGCTCGCCGCTGGCGATCGACTACCCCAGCCTGTCGGGCCAGATCCACGCCGACATCGAGCGCGGCCAGTTCCTCAAGGTCGACCCGGGCGCCGGGCGCCTGCTGGGCGTGCTCAGCCTGCAGGCCCTGCCGCGCCGGCTGGTGCTCGATTTCCGCGACGTCTTCTCCGAAGGCTTCGCGTTCGACTTCGTGCGGGGCGATGCGCGCGTCGAACAGGGGGTGCTGCACACCAACAACCTGCAGATGAAGGGCGTGAACGCGGCCGTGCTGATGGAGGGCAGCGCCGACATCGCGCGCGAGCGGCAGGACCTCAAGGTGGTGGTGGTGCCCGAGATCAACGCCGGCACGGCCTCGCTGATCGCCACGGCCATCAACCCGGCCATCGGCCTGGGCACCTTCCTGGCCCAGTTCCTGCTGCGCCAGCCGCTGCAGTCGGCCACCACCCAGGAGTTCCGCATCACCGGCAGCTGGGCCGATCCCCAGGTGGACAAGGTCGAACGGGCCTCGCCGCCGGCCGCGGCCGCACCGCGGGACCCCGTTCCCGTGCTGCAGTAAGCTGTCAGGCTTCACCGAAAGGACACCGCATGAAAGTCGCCGCCATCCAGATGGTTTCGGGCATCAGCCTGGATGCCAACCTCAGCGAAGCCCTGCGCCTGCTGCGCCAGGCGGCCGCCGGCGGCGCCGAACTCGCGGTGCTGCCCGAGTACTTCTGCTTCATGGGCGCCCGCGACGAAGACAAGCTGGTGCTGGCCGAAACGCCCGGCCTGGGCAAGGTGCAGGACTTCCTCTCCGACGCCGCGCACGACCTCAAGATGTGGATCGTCGGCGGCACGCTGCCCATGGCCACCGACGACCCCAGCCACGCCGCCAACGCCTCGGTGGTCTACGACCCGCGCGGCGAAAGCGTCAGCCGCTACGACAAGATCCACCTGTTCCGCTACGACAACGGGACCGAGCACTACGACGAGGCCACGGTGCTCGTCGCCGGCGAGACGCCCACGGTGTTCGAGTGCCGCGACCACGCCGGCCAGGACTGGCGCGTGGGCCAGAGCGTCTGCTACGACCTGCGCTTCGGCGAGCTCTACCGCATGCTCGCGGCCGACATCCTGCTCGTGCCCGCCGCGTTCACCTACACCACCGGCCGCTCGCACTGGGAGGTGCTGCTGCGCGCCCGCGCGATCGAGAACCAGGCCTTCGTGATCGCCAGCGCCCAGGGCGGCGTGCACGAGAACGGCCGCCGCACCTGGGGCCACAGCATGGTGATCGATCCCTGGGGCGAGGTCATGTCGCTGCAGGCCGAAGGCCCCGGCGTGGTGCTGGCCGACCTGGACATCGAGCGCTTGCGCAGCGTGCGCCAGCAACTGCCCTCGCTGCAGCACCGCCGCCTCTGATCGCGTCTCTCATGGAAGGCTCCCGACTGCTCCGCGCGTGGCGCGAGGGCCTTCGTTCGCTCCGCTGGCGCCTGTGGGCGGCGCTGCTGCTGCTGGTGGTGACGCTGCTGGGTGTGTTGATCTTCCTGGCGGCCGAGTACGAAGAGGCGCGCGACCAGAACGCGCTGGAGCAGGACGCCGCCGCGCTTGTCAGCGACATCCGCAGCAGCCTGGTGCGCAACGTGCAGACTTTGCAGTCGCTGCACAGCGTGGCGCCGACCACCGATTCCTGGACCTTGCCGGCGTCCGAGCTGATCGCGGAGCACCGGGAGATCGTGCGGCTGGAGTGGCGGGACAACGCGCAGCGGCTGCTCGTCGAGCGCAACACCTCGTTCATTCCCGACCTGTTTGGCTACCTGGACCGCGACCAGGCCCAGCCCGAGGTGCGCCTGGCCTGCGACCACGCCCGGCGCCTGTCCGGGCCGGCCTACTCCACCAGCTACTTCTGGCCGTTGCGCCACGGCAAGGGCCTGGAGCTGATCGAGATGTGCCTGCCCGTCGCGCGCGCCGGCCTGCCGGCGGGCTTCCTGGTGGCCACCTACTCGTTGCCCGGCATGCTCTCGGAGCTGACCAACCGCGAACTGGTGCGCGGCCGGGGGCTGGCGTTCAACGAGGCCGACGGCACGCGCCTGGCCCTGCACAGCATCGTCACCGGCACGCGCCGCATGCTCACCGCGCGCCAGGTGCTCGATCTGCCGGGGCACACCCTGATCCTGCAGTTGCAGAGTCCGCGCACGGTGCGGGGCCTGTTCCCCAACGTGCTCACCGCCGTCGTGGGGGCGCTGTCGCTGGCGCTGCTGTCGGTGCTGTTCCTGCTGGGGCGCGACATCCGCCTGCGCCAGCGCGCCGAGTTCGACGTCGCCCAGGCCCTGGCGTTTCGCAAGGCCATGGAAGACTCGCTGGTGACCGGCCTGCGTGCGCGCGACATGCAGGGCCGCATCACCTACGTGAACCCGGCCTTCTGTGACATGGTGGGCCTCACGGCCGAGCAGCTCGTGGGCACCGGTCTGCCGGCACCCTGGTGGCCGCCCGAGCTGGTCGACGAATACCAGCAGCGCCAGATGGTGCGGCTGGCCGGGCAGGTGCTGCCGCGAGAGGGCTACGAGTCGGTCTTCCAGCGCCCTGACGGCACGCGCTTCCCGGTGCTCATCATCGAGGCGCCGCTGATCAATGCACAGGGCAAGCAGACCGGTTTCATGAGCGCCATCCTCGACCTGACCGAGCAGCGCCGGGTGGAGGAACTCAACCGCGCCTCGCAGGAGCGCCTGCAGGCCACCGCGCGCCTGGCCACCATGGGCGAGATGGCCTCGCTGCTGAGCCACGAGCTCAACCAGCCGCTGGCCGCGATCTCGAGCTACGCGAGTGGCACGCTCAACCTGCTGGAGCAGCCCGAGGGGGCGGACGCCTCGCTGCAGGTCGACCTGATGCAGGCCATGCGGCGCATCGGCGAGCAGGCCGAGCGCGCCGCGCGCGTCATCAAGAGCGTGGCCGACTTTGTCCGCCGGCGCGAACGGGTGCGCGAGCCGGTCACGCCCAAGAGCCTGATCGACGCCATCCTGCCGCTGCTGAGCCTGCAGGCCAAGAAGCAGGGCATCCGGCTGCAGATCCAGGTCGCGCCCGACTGCCCTTCGGTGCTGTGCGACCGCACCCTGGTCGAACAGGTCCTGCTCAACCTGGCGCGCAACGGCATGCAGGCCATGCCGCTGGACGATCCCTTCGCCCGCATGGGCATGCGCGTGCTGCGGCTGGACGTCGGGCCCTCGAGGCTGCTGTCGGGGGAAGCGCCGGACGGGCAGCCACAGAAGACCTGGGTGGCGTTCTCCATCACCGACCACGGCCTGGGCCTGAGCGAGGAGGTGCAGGCCAAGCTGTTCACGCCCTTCTTCACCACGCGGGCCGAAGGCATGGGCCTGGGCCTGAGCCTGTGCCGCACGGTGATCGAGCAGCACGGCGGCGTGCTCACCCACGAGCCCCATCAGCCGCGCGGCACCGTGTTCCGCTTCACCCTGCCGGCCGCGACGGCAAGGGCCCGTCCTCTATCATCGAACCCATGACGCAGCATCCCGAAGCGAAGGTTTACCTGGTCGACGACGACGCCGAGGTGCGTCAGGCGCTGGCCTGGCTGCTGCGCACGCGCCGCCTGCTCAGCGAGGGCTACGACAGCGCCGAAACCTTCGAGGCCGATGCCGCCGTGTGGACCGGGGCGCCCGAGGCGCCGTGCTGCGTGGTGCTCGACGTGCGCATGCCCGGGCTCAGCGGGCTGGCCCTGTTCGAGCGCCTGTTGCAACTGCCGTGGCAGGCCGCGGTGCCGGTGATCTTTCTCTCGGGCCATGCCGACGTGCCCACGGCGGTCGATGCCGTCAAGCGCGGCGCCTTCGACTTCTGCGAGAAGCCGTTCTCGGACAACGCGCTGGTCGATCGTGTCGAGCAGGCGCTGGACCGCTCCGCCGAGGTGCTGGCCCAGCAGCGCGTGAAACGCGAACTGCAGCAGCGGCTGAACAGCCTGACCGATCGCGAGCGCGACGTGATGGACCTGGTGATCGCGGGCCTGCCCAACAAGCTGGTGGCCGACCAGCTCAACATCAGCGTGCGCACGGTCGAGGTGCACCGCTCGCGCGTGTTCGACAAGATGGGCGTGAAGTCGGCGGTCGAACTCGCCAATGTGTTGCGCCCGGCGTGAAGGGCGGCGCTCGCCTCATTCGCCCGCAGGGGGCGGGGCCTTGTCCTTTTTGCCTGGTGCCGCATCCTCCGGCAGCTCGCCTTTCTTGCGGCCTGAAAACATGGTCCACCACACGATGAACACCAGCAACACCATCGCGCCAAGCGCTTCGAGCAACAACAAGGTCATGGAAAGGGGCCGCGGTTCGGCGAAAGTTGGAAGGGACGGCGGCCGGAGGGCGCTGCGCTGGATCGTGAGCGCCCTGATTGTAGGAAGCCTGGCGGCCTGCGCGACCGACCCCCGCACCTATCCCCCCATGC
>NZ_JBWKZH010000108.1:0-11592 GCF_059424305.1 Hydrogenophaga sp. GW456-12-10-14-TSB4
GGGAGCGGGAGCGGGGGCAGGCGCGGCCGGCGCCGGGGCCGACGCCCTGGGTGGCTGGACCTGGGGGGCGGCGGCGCTGGGCGCCGGTGCCGCCGGGCGTGGCGCCTGCGCGGCCGGTGCCGGGGCGCTGACGCCGGGTGCCACCGGTGCCGGCTGAGGCGCGGCGGCGCGCAGGTTCGGTGGGTCGAAGAGCAGGGTGTAGTCGCGAACCATGCGCCCGGACGACCAGTTGGCCTCCACGATGAGGTCCACGAAAGGTTCGGTCACGGGGCGCGTGCTGGTCAGGCGCAGGTAGGCCCGGCCATCGGCCCGGCGTTGCAGGCTGATCTGCAGGGTGGCCAGTGCGGAGTTGACGTCAACGCCCGCCGCCCGGAAGGTGTCACCGGAAGCGAGGCCTACCCGCAGGCTGGCGGCCTCTTCGGCATTGATGTCCGGCACGTCGATTTCGGCCCGCAGGGGCTCGCCCAGGGCCGACTGCACCACCACACGCCCCAGCGCCAGTGCCTGGGCGTCGGTGTGGTGGACCAGGCTCGCACACAGCACCGCCGCCGCAGCGACCGCATGCAACCGCGCAAGACCTCGTAAGCCAGCACCTTGCGGCGCGGGGCGGGTCTGTTGGGATGGGGTGTGACGGGAGTTGGATGGCACGTTGACCTCGACGTAAAAAACCGAGAATTGACCTTAACATCAACGGATTACAGTGACAAGCTGAGAATCCGCTTGAGTTTCTCCATCGACCCTCTGTCGTCGCCGGGTGGGTTGTTGCGTTGCAGTGGCACAACGTGAACAACCGCACCCTCCATCCACCGATTCCCCTCCCCGGCGAGGGTCAGGCCTCGAGCAGGATGCGCAGCATGCGGCGCAGGGGTTCGGCCGCGCCCCACAGCAGCTGATCGCCGATGGTGAACGCGCCCAGGTACTCGGGGCCCATGGCCAGCTTGCGGAGGCGGCCCACCGGAATCGTCATGGTGCCCGTCACGGCCACCGGGGTCAGGTCCTGGATCGTCGCTTCACGCGTGTTCGGCACCACCTTCACCCAGGCGTTGTCGGCCGCGATCATGGCTTCGATATCGGCGAGCGGCACATCCTTCTTGAGCTTGAAGGTCAGGGCCTGGCTGTGGCAGCGCATGGCGCCCACGCGCACGCAGAAGCCGTCCACCGGGATGGCCGGGGCATGGAAGCCTTCGCCCATGCCGAGGATCTTGTTGGTTTCGGCCATGCCCTTCCACTCTTCCTTGGACATGCCGTTGCCCAGGTCCTTGTCGATCCAGGGGATGAGCGAACCGCCCAGGGGCACCCCGAAGTTGGCGGTTTCGGCGCTCGAGAGCGAGCGCTGCTTGGCGATCACCTTGCGGTCGATTTCCAGGATGGCGCTCTTGGGGTCGTCCAGCAGGGCCTTCACCTCGGCATTGAGCGTGCCGTACTGCGTGAGCAGTTCGCGCATGTGCTGCGCGCCGCCGCCGGACGCTGCCTGGTAGGTCTGCGTGCTCATCCACTCCACCAGGCCGGCCTTGTAGAGCGCGCCCACGCCCATCAGCATGCAGCTCACGGTGCAGTTGCCGCCGATCCAGTCCTTGCCGCCGTGGGCCAGGGCATTCTGGATGACCGGCAGGTTGACCGGGTCCAGGACGATGACGGCATTCTTGTCCATGCGCAGCGTGGACGCGGCATCGATCCAGTGGCCGTTCCAGCCGGCCGCGCGCAGCTTCGGGTAGACCTCGCTGGTGTAGTCGCCGCCCTGGGCGGTAATGACGATGTCGCAGCGCTTGAGGGCCGCGATGTCGTGCGCGTCCTGCAGCTGGGTTTCGTTTTTCGCCATCGCAGGGGCCTTGCCGCCTGCGTTGGAGGTGGAGAAAAACAGCGGTTCGATCAGGTCAAAGTCGCTTTCCGCGACCATGCGGTCCATCAGCACGGAACCGACCATGCCGCGCCAGCCAACGAGTCCTACGAGTTTCATGTCAACGCCCTTCAGTTAAAAAACCGTTTTGCCCCGGCTCGTCTGGCCGGGGAGGGGCGTGACGAACCGGAGCTGTATCAGCCCTTGGTAATGGTTTTGGTGATGGCGGCCACGACGGCGTCGCCCATGCCGCGGGTGCTCACCTTGGTCGTGCCCTCCGACCAGATGTCCGTGGTGCGCAGGCCGGACGCGAGCACGCTGCTGACCGCAGTTTCAATGCGGTCGGCGGCTTCGGTCTGGTTGAATGTGAATCTGAGCATCATGGCAGCAGACAGTATTGTAGCCAGAGGATTGGCCAGGTTCTTGCCGGCGATGTCCGGCGCACTGCCGTGGCTGGGCTCGTACAGCCCCTGGTTCTTCGTGTTCAGCGAGGCCGACGGCAGCATGCCGATGGAGCCGGTGAGCATGGACGCCTCGTCGGACAGGATGTCGCCGAACATGTTGCCAGTGACCACCACGTCGAACTTCTTGGGCGCGCGCACCAGCTGCATGGCCGCGTTGTCCACGTACATGTGCTCCAGTTCCACGTCGGGGTACTGGGCATGCACCTCGGTGACCACGTCCTTCCAGAACTGGAAGGTCTCCAGCACGTTGGCCTTGTCGACGCTGGTCACCTTCTTGTTGCGCTTGCGCGCGGCCTGGAAGGCCACATGGGCGATGCGCTCGATCTCGGGCTTGCTGTAGCGCATGGTGTCGAAGGCTTCTTCCGCACCGGGGAAGTGCCCGTCGATGGCGGTGCGCCGGCCGCGTGGCTGGCCGAAGTAGATGTCGCCGGTCAGCTCGCGGATGATGAGGATGTCCAGGCCCGAGATCAGCTCGGGCTTGAGGCTGGAGGCGCCCACCAGTTCGGGGTAGCAGATGGCCGGGCGGAAGTTGGCGAACAGGCCCAGGTGCTTGCGCAGGCCCAGGATGGCCTGCTCCGGGCGCAGCGGGCGGTCCAGCTTGTCGTACTTCCAGTCGCCCACGGCACCGAAGAGCACCGCATCGGCGTCCATCGCCAGTTTCAGGGTGGACTCGGGCAGCGGGTGGCCATGGGCTTCGTAGGCCGCACCGCCCACCAGGGCGGACTCCATTTCGATCGGCAGCTCGAGTGCCTGAAGGACCCTGACCGCTTCGGCCACGATTTCGGTGCCGATGCCGTCACCCGGAAGAACTGCGATTTTCATGTGATGTGAAGTTGGAGTCGAGAGAAATGCTCAGGCCGCCATCGTGTGGGCGAGCCAGGGCTTGGTCGCCAGGCGTTCGGCCTCGAAGGCCGCGATCTTGTCCTTGTAGCGCAGCGTGAGGCCGATGTCGTCCAGCCCGTTGAGCAGGCAGTACTTGCGGAACGCCTGCACGTCGAAGGGGATTTCGTCGCCCTGCGGCTTGACGATCACCTGGCGCTCCAGGTCGATGGTGAGCTGGTAGCCGGGGAAGGCCGCCACTTCATCGAACAGCTGGGCCACTTGCGCTTCGGACAGCTGGATCGGCAGCAGGCCGTTCTTGAAGCAGTTGTTGAAGAAGATGTCGGCGTAGCTGGGCGCGATGATGGCGCGGAAGCCGTACTGGTCGATGGCCCAGGGCGCGTGCTCGCGGCTGGAGCCGCAGCCGAAGTTCTTGCGCGCCAGCAGCACGGACGCACCGGCGTAGCGCGGCTGGTTGAGCACGAAGTCGGGGTTGGGCTTGCGGCTGGCCGGGTCCTGGCCGGGCTCGCCCTTGTCGAGGTAGCGCCACTCGTCGAACAGGTTCTGCCCGAAGCCGGTCTTGCGGATCGACTTCAGGAACTGCTTGGGAATGATGGCGTCGGTGTCGACGTTCTCGCGGTCCATCGGGGCCACGAGCCCCTTGTGGAGGGTGAATTTCTGCATGGTGATGGGTGTCTCTTATTTGGCGATGTCCTGGACCTTCTCGCCGGCTTTCTCAATGCCCTTGCCCGCGGCCTGTCCGGCCTGCTTGGCGTCCTGCTTGACACCGGTCCAGGTGTTGCACGCGGCCAGCGTCAGCGAGAGGGCGAAGGCGGCTGCGATCCATGCAATGCGTTTCATGTGAATCTCCTGAGGGTGGTTGCGGGGTGGGGAAGGATGGTCAGGCGAAGGTGCGCACGTCCACGAAGTGGCCGTGCACCGCGGCCGCGGCGGCCATGGCGGGGGAAACCAGGTGGGTCCGGCCACCAGCGCCCTGGCGGCCTTCGAAGTTGCGGTTGCTGGTGGAGGCGCAGCGCTCGCCCGGCTCCAGCCGGTCGGCGTTCATGGCCAGGCACATCGAGCAACCGGGCTCGCGCCACTCGAAGCCCGCCGCCTTGAAGATCTCGTGCAGGCCTTCGCGCTCGGCCTGGGCCTTCACCAGGCCGGAGCCCGGCACGACCAGCGCCAGCTTGACGTTCTTGGCCACCTTCTGGCCGAGCTTTTTCACCACGGCGGCGGCTTCGCGCATGTCTTCGATGCGGCTGTTGGTGCAGGAGCCGATGAAAACCTTGTCGACGAAGATGTCGTTGAGCGGTTTGCCGGGCGAGAGATCCATGTAGGTCAGCGCGCGCTCGATGGCGCCGCGCTTGTTCGCGTCCTTTTCGCGGTCGGGGTCGGGCACCGAGCCGTCGATGCCGAGCACCATCTCGGGCGAGGTGCCCCAGGTGACCTGCGGCACGATCTGCGCGGCGTCGAGTTCGACCACGGCGTCGAACGTCGCGTCGGCGTCGGACTGCAGGGTCTTCCAGTAGGCCACGGCCTGGTCCCATTCCACGCCGGTGGGCGAGAGCGGCCGGCCCTTGACGTACTCGATGGTCTTCTCGTCCACCGCCACCAGGCCGGCGCGCGCGCCGCCTTCGATGGCCATGTTGCACACCGTCATGCGGCCTTCCATGCTGAGCGCGCGGATCGCCGCGCCGCCGAACTCGATGGTGTAGCCCGTGCCGCCGGCCGTGCCGATCTTGCCGATGATGGCCAGCACGATGTCCTTGGCGGTGCAGCCTTTGGCGAGCTGGCCGTCCACGCGCACCAGCATGTTCTTGGCCTTCTTGGCCAGCAGGGTCTGAGTGGCCAGCACGTGCTCGACCTCGCTGGTGCCGATGCCGTGGGCCAGTGCGCCGAACGCGCCGTGGGTGGAAGTGTGGCTGTCGCCGCAGACCACCGTCATGCCCGGCAGGGTGGCGCCGTTTTCCGGCCCGATCACGTGCACGATGCCCTGGCGCTTGGACATGAAGGGGAAGAAGGCCGCCGCGCCGAACTCGGCGATGTTGCTGTTCAGCGTGGTGATCTGTTCCTTGCTGACCGGATCGGTGATGCCGTCATACCCGAGTTCCCAGCCATTGGTGGGGGTGTTGTGGTCGGCGGTGGCCACCACCGAGCTCACGCGCCAGACCTTGCGGCCGGCCTGACGCAGACCTTCATAGGCCTGGGGGCTGGTGACTTCGTGCACCAGGTGCCGGTCGATGTAGAGCACGGACGTGCCGTCCTCTTCGGTATGGACAACGTGTTCGTCCCAGATCTTGTCGTAGAGCGTGCGTGGCATGGCGTGGGTCTTGTCGTGGAGTGAAGATTTTAGGCCGCTTGACGGACATCGGCGGTGCTGAGGTGATCCACCAGCAGGCGAGCCGTGGCGGGCAGGCTGGAGAAATCGCGGGCCACCAGCACGAGCTGGCGCTGGGCCCAGGGATCGGTCAGGGGCACGGCCTGCAGCGCATCGCCGGTGCTCAGCAGCTGGAAGGCGCGCTCGGGCATCACGCCCACGCCCAGGCCGTTGGCGATCATGCGGCACATGGCATCGAGCCCGGTCACCCGGATGCGCACGCGCACGGCGGTGCCGGCCTGGGTGGCCGCCTGGTGCGTGGCCAGGTGGATGGAGCTGTTGGCGTGCAGGCCCACGTGGTCGAAGGGCAGGGATGCCTCGAAGGCCACGGGCCCGTCGGCGGCCAGCGGGTGCCCTCGCGGCACCACCAGCACCAGGCTGTCGCGCCGGTAGGGCAGGCTTTGCAGACCGCCGATGCCCATGGCGCCGTTGCACAGGCCGAGGTCCGTGGCGCCTTCCTTCACGGCGCGCAGCACTTCGGGGCTGAGGTGCTCCTCCAGATCGATCTTGATCTGGGGATGGTGACGGGCAAAGGCGCCCAGGTCCTCCGGCAGGAACTGCACGATGGCCGAGATGCTGGCGTGCACCCGCACGTGCCCGCGCACGCCGTCGGCGTACTCGGTCAGTTCCACCTGCATCTTTTCGAGCCCGAACAGCACGGCGCGCGCATGGTGCAACAGGCCTTCGCCTGCCGGTGTGAGGCGCACGCCCCGTGCGTGGCGGTGCAGCAGTGTGGTGCCCAGGGCGCTTTCCAGGTCCGAGAGCCGTTTGCTGATCGCCGAGGCCGCGATGAACTCCCGCTCGGCCGCACGGCCGATGCTGCCCAGCTCGCACACGGCCACGAAGAGCTGCAGCGAGGTGAGGTTGATCTGGCGGGCGAAGTTGCGTTCGGAGAGCATGGGGCCTTGACTTCTCGTTTGGAGAGGTCGGTGGGTGATTTTCCCCTACCTGAGAAGGCCTTGGCATCTCCAAGGACGATGGCTGGCTTGCCCCACCGCGCAGCCCGGGGCGAAAAAAAGCCCGCCGGGCGGCGGGCTTTCGAGGGGACGCTGCCGATCAGCGGTTGGCCAGCGGCTTGACGTCGCGGCGGGTCGAGCCGGTGAACAGCTGGCGCGGGCGGCCGATCTTGTACTCGGGGTCGCTGATCATCTCGTTGAGCTGGGCGATCCAGCCGACGGTGCGGGCCAGGGCGAAGATGCCGGTGAACAGGTTGACCGGGATGCCGATGGCGCGCTGCACGATGCCGGAGTAGAAGTCCACGTTCGGGTACAGCTTGCGCGACACGAAGTATTCGTCTTCCAGGGCGATCTTCTCGAGTTCCTTGGCCAGCTTGAACAGGGGGTCGTTTTCCAGGCCCAGTTCCTGCAGCACTTCGTTGCAGGTTTCCTGCATCAGCTTGGCGCGCGGGTCGTAGTTCTTGTACACGCGGTGACCGAAGCCCATGAGCTTGACGCCGGAGTTCTTGTCCTTGACCTTCTCCATGAACTCGCCGACCTTGGAGACGCCGCCGTTGCGCTGGATGTCTTCCAGCATGTTCAGGCAGGCCTCGTTGGCGCCGCCGTGGGCCGGGCCCCACAGGCAGGCCACGCCGGCCGCGATGGCGGCGAACGGGTTGGTGCCCGACGAACCGCACAGGCGCACGGTGGAGGTGGAGGCGTTCTGCTCGTGGTCGGCGTGCAGGATGAAGATGCGGTCCAGCGCGCGCTCGAGCACCGGGTTGACCTGGTATTCCTCGCAGGGCGTGCCGAACATCATGCGCAGGAAGTTGCCTGAGTAGCTCAGGTCGTTCTTCGGGTACATGTAGGGCTGGCCGATGCCGTACTTGTAGGCCATGGCGACCAGCGTCGGCATCTTGGCGATCAGGCGGATCGCGGCGATCTCGCGGTGCTTCGGGTTGTTGATGTCCGTGCTGTCGTGATAGAAGGCCGACAGGCCGCCGACCAGGCCGGTGAGCACCGCCATGGGGTGGGCGTCACGGCGGAAGCCGCGCAGGAAGAACTGCATCTGCTCGTTGACCATGGTGTGGTTGGTCACGAGCTTGTGGAAGTCGCCGCGCTGCGATTCGTTGGGCAGTTCGCCGTTGAGCAGCAGGTAGCAGGTGTCGAGGTAGTCGCACTGCGTGGCCAGTTGCTCGATGGGGTAGCCGCGGTACAGCAGCTCGCCCTTGTCGCCGTCGATGTAGGTGATGGCCGACTGGCACGACGCCGTGGACAGGAAGCCGGGGTCGTAGGTGAACATGCCGGTCTGCGCGTAGAGCTTGCGGATGTCGATCACGTCCGGACCGATGTTGCCGGCGTAGACCGGCAGGTCGACGCTGGGGCTGCCGTTGGAGAACGACAGGGTGGCTTTGTTGTCTACGAGTTTCATGCAGGTTCCTCGGATGATGAGAGAGGTCGCAGGTCGCGCAGCAGTGCAAGCACTTGCGTCACGTCCGCGCGTTCGAGATCGCCTTGGAGGGGCTTTCGACCGAGCAGCAGATCCAGCAGGTCGTTGTCGGACAAGTCCATCAAGAGCCCGAGTGCATCGGCTTGGCGCACGGTTAAGCCAGATTCGTGCCTGGCGAAGAATCGCTCGATGAACAGATCGTTCTCGAGCAGGCCACGACGACACCGCCAGCGCAGCTTGCTCAGCGCGCGCTCGTCCAGCAAGGCATCCTGCAGGGGGGTGTCGGTCATGGTGTTCGGGGGTGGCGCTCAGACCGAGCGCATCACCATCATTTCCTTGATCTTGCCGATCGCCTTCGTGGGGTTCAGGCCCTTGGGGCAGACGTCCACGCAGTTCATGATCGTATGGCAGCGGAACAGGCGGTACGGGTCTTCCAGGTTGTCCAGGCGCTCGCTGGTGGCCTGATCGCGGCTGTCGGCGATGAAGCGGTAGGCCTGCAGCAGACCGGCGGGGCCGACGAACTTGTCCGGGTTCCACCAGAAGCTCGGGCAGCTGGTGGAGCAGCTCGCGCACAGGATGCACTCATAGAGGCCGTTGAGCTCTTCGCGCTCTTCGGGGCTCTGCAGGCGCTCCTTTTCGGGGGCCACGGTTTCGTTGATCAGGTAGGGCTTGATGCTGTTGTACTGCTTGAAGAACAGCGTCATGTCCACGATCAGGTCGCGCACCACCGGCAGGCCGGGCAGCGGCTTGAGCACGATGTCGCCCTTGAGCGTGTTCATGTTGGTCAGGCAGGCCAGACCGTTCTTGCCGTTGATGTTCATCGCGTCCGAGCCGCACACGCCTTCGCGGCACGAGCGGCGGAACGAGATGGAGGGATCCACCGCCTTGAGCTTCATCAGGGCGTCGAGCAGCATGCGCTCATGGCCATCGAGTTCGACTTCGATGGTCTGCATGTAGGGCTTGGCGTCCTTGTCCGGGTCGTAGCGGTAGATCTTGAAGGTGCGTTTTGCCATGGTGTGTTCTCCGTGCGTCGTGGGTGCTGGGTGAAGGGGCTCAGAAGGTGCGGACCTTCGGGGGCACCGACTCCACGGTCAGGGGCTTGAGGTTGACAGGCTTGTAAGTCAGGCTGTTGTCGGCGCTGTGCCACAGCGTGTGCTTCATCCACTCCGCGTCGTTGCGGCCCAGGGGGAACTGCGCGTCGTCGGCCGGGCGCTCGTAGTCGTTCACAGTGTGGGCACCACGGCACTCGCGGCGGGCCGCGGCCGAGGTCATGGTGGCCTGGGCGCATTCGATCAGGTTTTCCACTTCCAGCGCTTCGATGCGCGCGGTGTTGAACACCTTGGACTTGTCCTTGAGGGCGATCTTGGCCACGCGCGCGCGCATGGCGTTGATCTTGACCACGCCTTCGTCCATGCTGGCCTGGGTGCGGAACACGCCGGCGTGTTGCTGCATGGCGGTGCGCAGGTCGTTGGCGACGTCCTGGGAGTATTCGCCGTCGGTGGCGTTGTCGAGACGAGCCAGACGCGCGAGCGTTTTGTCGGCAGCGTCGGCAGGCATGGGCTTGTGGGTCTTGTTCTTGTCGTTGTACTGGACGATGTGGTCGCCAGCCGCGCGACCGAACACCAGCAGGTCCAGCAGGGAGTTCGTGCCCAGGCGGTTGGCGCCGTGCACGCTCACGCAGGAGCATTCGCCCACGGCGTAAAGACCGTTGACCACCTTCTGGTTGCCTTGCCCATCGGGGGTGACGACCTGGCCATGGATATTGGTCGGGATGCCGCCCATCTGGTAGTGAATGGTCGGCACGACAGGGATCGGGTCCTTGGTGATGTCGACGTTGGCGAAGTTGTGCCCGATCTCGTAGACCGAGGGCAGGCGCTTCATGATGTCGTTGACACCGATGTGCGTCATGTCGAGATGGATGTAGTCCTTGTTCGGACCGCAGCCGCGCCCTTCCTTGATTTCCTGGTCCATGCAGCGCGAGACGAAGTCGCGCGGTGCCAGGTCCTTCAGCGTGGGCGCATAACGCTCCATGAAGCGATCGCCGTTGACGTTGCGCAGGATCGCGCCTTCGCCGCGGCAGCCTTCGGTCAGCAGCACGCCCGCGCCGGCCACGCCGGTGGGGTGGAACTGCCAGAACTCCATGTCCTGCAGCGGGATGCCGGCGCGCGCCGCCATGCCCAGGCCGTCGCCGGTGTTGATGAAGGCGTTGGTCGAGGCCGCGAAGATGCGGCCGGCACCGCCGGTGGCCAGCAGCGTGGTCTTGGCTTCCAGGATGTAGGTTTCGCCGGTTTCCATTTCCAGCGCGGTCACGCCGACCACGTCGCCGCTGGCGTCGCGGATCAGGTCCAGCGCCATCCATTCGACGAAGAAGGTGGTGCGGGCCTGCACGTTCTGCTGGTACAGGGTGTGCAGCATGGCGTGACCGGTGCGGTCGGCCGCAGCGCAGGCGCGCTGCACCGGCTTCTCGCCGTAGTTGGCGGTGTGGCCGCCGAACGGGCGCTGGTAGATCGTGCCGTCGGGGTTGCGGTCGAACGGCATGCCGAAGTGCTCGAGCTCGTAGACGACCTTGGGCGCTTCACGGCACATGAACTCGATGGCGTCCTGGTCGCCCAGCCAGTCGGAGCCCTTGATGGTGTCGTAGAAGTGGTAGTGCCAGTTGTCCTCGTTCATGTTGCCGAGCGAGGCGCCGATGCCACCCTGGGCGGCGACGGTGTGCGAGCGGGTCGGGAACACCTTGGAGAGCACGGCCACCTTGAGGCCGGCGCGCGCGAGCTGCAGCGAGGCGCGCATGCCGGAGCCGCCGGCGCCGACGATGACCACGTCGAATTGACGCTTGGGAAGGGATGCGGATGCGGTCATGGCTTCAGAGCCTCCAGAGAACTTGAACGGCCCAGCCCAGGCAGGACAGGAGCCAGACGATGGTGAAGACGTGCAGCACGAGGCGGATGCCGGCGGGCTTGACGTAGTCCATCCAGATGTCGCGCATGCCGACCCACACGTGGTAGGCCAGGGCCAGGAAGACGGCGAAGGTCAGGGCCTTCATCCATTGCTTGGCGAAGATGCCGGCCCAGCTCTCGTAGCCGATGGGGCCACTGATGAACAGCACCTGCAGCAGCACGATCAGCGTGAAGATCGCCATGAGGGCGGCGGTGATGCGCTGGGCGAGCCAGTCGCGCAGGCCGTAGTGGGCGCCGGTGACGACGCGCTTGGAACCGTAGTTGACGGACATGTTCAGTTTCCTCGTCGCAATCAATACAAACCGAACAGCTTGGCGCCGAGCACCAGCGTGAGGCCGATGCTCAGGACCAGCGTGACGATGGCGGAAGAGCGGCCGAATTCCTTGCTCACGGCGTGGCAGGCGTCCATGTAGAGGTGGCGGATGCCGGCGATCAGGTGGTGCAGGTAGGCCCAGATGATGGCCAGCACCACGAGTTTGAAGAACCAGCCCGGCACGAAGCCGATGCCGGCGGCAAACGCCGAGCTGAAACGCTCGAAGGACAGCTCGGACGACACGGAGGTGTCGAACAGCCAGACGATCAGGGGCAGCAGGATGAACATCAGGCCACCGCTGGCGCGGTGCAGGATCGACACCCAGCCGGCCGGAGGCAGGCGGTAGGTGGTGAGATCCTTGAAGGCGTTGATGTTGCGGAACTCGGGCCGCTTCTTGGTCAACTCGGTCATGGTGGGGCTTTCTTCCGGGGAGGGAG
>NZ_JBWKZH010000109.1:0-11390 GCF_059424305.1 Hydrogenophaga sp. GW456-12-10-14-TSB4
GGCACGGGCATGAGGCAGGCGAAGGGGGCGCGAAGGCGGCGGGAAAGGGGGGAATTGTCGCATTGCGGCACGCCGGAGGGCTTTTTGGGGCGGCTTACGGCCGCACGGGCTGGAAAAACCTTGTTGCAGTGCGATAATGCCCGCTGCAATTCAAAACAAGGCAAACGGATCAGGGTCCGGCGGGGTATGTGTCCGCTCATGGCCATTGGTCTCAAGTCTCGAAACCGCTCCACAAGAGTGGGTCAAGAGGCACCCAAGGTTTTTCGTCAGAGAAATTCTCGAAAGGTTCATCATGGAAATCAGCAAGGCCGAACTGGCCTCGGCTGCCGCCGCCAATGGCGCAGCTACCCAAGAACTCCGCGGCGCAGAAATCCTCATCAAGGCCCTCCAGGCCGAAGGGGTGAAGTACATCTGGGGCTATCCCGGCGGTGCTGTGCTGCACATCTACGACGCTTTCTACAAGCAGGACACCATCCAGCACGTGCTGGTGCGCCACGAACAGGCCGCCGTGCATGCCGCTGACGGTTATGCGCGCGCCACCGGCGACGTGGGCGTGGCCCTGGTCACCTCCGGCCCCGGCGTGACCAATGCCATCACCGGCATCGCCACGGCCTACATGGACAGCATCCCCATGGTCATCGTGACCGGCCAGGTGCCGACCGCCGCGATCGGCCTGGACGCCTTCCAGGAGTGCGACACCGTGGGCATCACCCGCCCCATCGTCAAGCACAACTTCCTGGTCAAGGATGCGCGCGACATGGCGATGGTCATGAAGAAGGCCTTCCACATCGCCCGCAGCGGCCGCCCCGGCCCGGTGGTGGTGGACATCCCGAAGGACGTGTCCTTCAACAAGGTGCCTTACAGCGGCTACCCCGAATCGGTGGAGATGCGCTCGTACAACCCGGTGCGCAAGGGCCATGGCGGGCAGATCCGCAAGGCCCTGCAGCTGCTGATGACGGCCAAGCGGCCCTACATCTACACCGGCGGCGGCGTGCTGCTGGGCAACGCCACCAATGAACTGCGCACGCTGGTGGACATGCTGGGTTACCCGGTCACCAATACGCTGATGGGCCTGGGCGCGTACCCGGCTTCCGATCGCAAGTTCCTGGGCATGCTGGGCATGCACGGCACGATCGAGGCCAACAACGCGATGCAGAACTGCGACGTTCTGCTGGCCGTCGGCGCGCGCTTTGACGACCGCGTGATCGGCAACCCCAAGCACTTTGCGCAGAACGAGCGCAAGATCATTCACATCGACATCGACCCGTCGAGCATCTCCAAGCGCGTCAAGGTCGACGTGCCCATCGTCGGCGACGTCAAGGACGTGCTGACCGAGCTGATCAGCATGGCTCGCGAGAGCACCGTGCGGCCCGATGACAAGGCCCTGGCCGAGTGGTGGAAGACCATCGAAACCTGGCGCTCGCGCGACTGCCTGAAGTACGACCGTGGCAACAAGGACGTGATCAAGCCGCAGTACGTGCTGGAAACGCTGTGGGGCATGACCAAGGACGCCGACACCTACATCACGTCGGACGTGGGGCAGCACCAGATGTGGGCGGCCCAGTACTACCGCTTCGACGAGCCGCGCCGCTGGATCAACTCCGGCGGCCTGGGCACCATGGGTGTGGGCATTCCCTATGCCATGGGCATCAAGCTGGCGAAACCCGACAGCGAAGTGTTCTGCGTGACCGGTGAAGGCTCCGTGCAGATGTGCATCCAGGAGCTGTCCACCTGCCTGCAGTACAACACGCCCATCAAGGTCGTGGCCTTGAACAACCGCTACCTGGGCATGGTCCGGCAGTGGCAGGAAATCGACTACGAAGGCCGCTACAGCCACAGCTACATGGACGCGCTGCCCAACTTCGTCAAGCTCGCCGAGGCCTATGGCCACGTGGGCATGCTGATCGAGCGGCCCGAGGACGTGGAGCCGGCCTTGCGCGAAGCGCGCAAGCTCAAGGACCGCACGGTCTTCATGGACTTCCGCACCGACCCCACCGAGAACGTGTTCCCGATGGTTCAGGCGGGCAAGGGCATCACCGAGATGCTGCTGGGGTCCGAAGACCTGTAATTCCCGAAGCGAAGCGACGAAGGGGCTTCGCCGCTTCATCCCCTCAGACGAATCTATTGCCCGCCGAGCCTGCGCATTACCGTGCGCAGGGGAGGGCGGCGAAAAGAGGAATCGAACATGAAACACATCATTGCTGTCCTGCTGGAAAACGAACCCGGCGCACTCTCCCGCGTGGTGGGCCTGTTTTCGGCCCGTGGCTACAACATCGAGTCGCTGACCGTGGCGCCCACCGAGGACCCCAGCCTCTCGCGCATGACGATCCAGACCACGGGGTCGGACGACGTGATCGAGCAGATCACCAAGCACCTCAACCGCCTGATCGAGGTCGTCAAGGTGGTGGACCTCACGGAAGGTGCCTACACCGAGCGCGAGCTCATGATGGTGAAGGTCCGCGCCGTGGGCAAGGAGCGCGAGGAAATGAAGCGCATGGCCGACATCTTCCGGGGTCGCATCATCGACGTGACCGAGAAGAGCTACACCATCGAACTGACCGGTGATCAGGGCAAGAACGACGCCTTCCTGGTGGCGATCGACCGCTCGGCCATTCTGGAAACCGTGCGCACCGGCGCCAGCGGCATCGGCCGAGGTGAGAGAATCCTGCGCGTTTGACTTTTTCGGGGCTCAGCCATTTGCCCGTTCGCGCTGAGCCTGTCGAAGCTCCGGTCCGCCCTTGTGGCAGGCCGGGGTACCGAGAGCCCTTCGACAGGCTCGCGAAGAACGGCACAACCCATCAAATCCATTGGAGCAAAACATGAAAGTTTTCTACGACAAAGACTGTGACCTGTCCCTGATCAAGGGCAAGACCGTGGCCATCATCGGTTACGGCAGCCAGGGTCACGCACACGCCCAGAACCTCAACGACAGCGGCGTGAAGGTCGTGGTCGGTCTGCGCAAGGGCGGCGCTTCCTGGGACAAGGTCGGCAAGGCCGGTCTCAACGTCCTGGAAGTGAACGACGCGGTCAAGTCCGCCGACGTGGTCATGATCCTCCTGCCCGACGAGCAGATCGGCGAGGTCTACAAGAACAACGTCGAACCCAACATCAAGCAAGGCGCTTCGCTGGCTTTCGCTCACGGTTTCAACGTGCACTACAACCAGGTCGTGCCGCGCGCCGATCTGGACGTGTGGATGGTGGCGCCCAAGGCCCCCGGCCACACCGTGCGCAACACCTACACCCAGGGTGGCGGCGTGCCCCACCTCGTGGCCGTGCACCAGGACAAGAGCGGCAAGGCGCGCGATCTGGCGCTGAGCTACGCCATGGCCAACGGTGGCGGCAAGGCCGGCATCATCGAGACCAACTTCAAGGAAGAGACCGAGACCGACCTGTTCGGCGAACAGGCCGTGCTGTGCGGCGGTGCCGTCGAGCTGATCAAGATGGGTTACGAGACCCTGGTCGAAGCCGGCTACGCGCCCGAGATGGCCTACTTCGAGTGCCTGCACGAGCTCAAGCTGATCGTGGACCTGATCTACGAAGGCGGCATCGCCAACATGAACTACTCGATCTCGAACAACGCCGAGTACGGCGAGTACGTGACCGGTCCGGAAGTCATCAACGAGCAGTCGCGCGTGGCCATGCGCAACGCGCTCAAGCGCATCCAGAACGGCGACTACGCCAAGATGTTCATCCAGGAAGGCCGCCTGAACTACCCGTCGATGACGGCTCGCCGCCGCAACACCGCCGACCACAGCATTGAAGTGGTGGGTGCGCAACTGCGCGCGATGATGCCCTGGATCGCCAAGAACAAGCTGGTGGACCAGACCCGCAACTGATGCGCCGCGTGCGCCGCGACGCGGCGCACATCGACGACAAAGGCCACTTCGGTGGCCTTTGTCGTCTTTTCCTACAGACACACTGCTTTACACTGCGGCATTCTGTGCAAGAGTGCTGCGCCAGGTGCCGACGGTTCCTGCGATGCCGCGACGCACGGAGACCCGAATGCACGACGGAACCGAACCCACTATGACGCCAAGCGACGAACGCCCCAGGCGCCCCAAGGGCATCTACATGGTGCCCAACATGATCACGCTCGCCGCCCTGTTCGGCGGCTTCTATTCGGTCGTCATGGCCATGAACGGTCGTTACGACCTGGCCACCGTGGGCATCTTCGTGGCCATGGTGCTGGACAGCCTGGATGGCCGCGTGGCGCGCCTCACCAACACACAGAGCGCGTTCGGCGAGCAGATGGACTCGCTGTCCGACATGGTGTCCTTCGGCGCGGCGCCGGCGCTCATCGCCTACGAGTGGACCCTGCGCGACATCGGTCGCTGGGGCTGGATCGCCGCTTTCGTGTATTGCGCCTGTGCCGCCCTGCGGCTGGCGCGCTTCAACGTCAACACGGCCGTGGTGGACAAGCGCTACTTCCAGGGCTTGCCGTCGCCCGCGGCCGCCGCCCTGGTGGCCGGCTTCATCTGGCTCATGACCGAGCTGGAAGTGCCGGCGCAGGACGTGACCTGGCCCATGTTCGTCATCACGCTCTACACGGGCCTGACCATGGTGACCAATGTGCCGTTCTACAGCTTCAAGGACCTGAGCCTGAAGAAGAGCGTGCCGTTCGCGGCCATCGTGCTGGTGGCGCTCGGCATCGCGGTCATCAACATCCATCCGCCCACCGTGCTGTTCGCGCTCTTCGTGGTGTACGGGCTGTCGGGTTATGCGGTGTACTTCTGGCGCAAGGCCAAAGGCCGCCCGACCAGTGTCATCAGCACCTCCACCGACGAGCCCGACGAGCGTGGTCTGCACGACGATTGAGCTTTGTGATACAGTTTGAGCCATGAGTTTTCGCGCTTTCGCCCTACTACTGGATGTCCGACACGGGCAGGCTTGGTAGCGCGCGCGCATTCCATTCAAAACGGCCCGTTTGCACCTGCAGCGGGCCGTTTGTGTTTTTGGGGCTGCGGGTTTCAGTAACATCGAGAGAGCACCATGTTGAAACACCCTGCCAGCAAGTACCCCGCCTTCCAGCCGATCGGTCTCAAGGACCGCACCTGGCCCGATGCCGTCATCACCCAGGCACCCATCTGGCTGAGCACCGACCTGCGCGACGGCAACCAGGCCCTGATCGAGCCCATGGACGTGGAGCGCAAGCTGCGCATGTTCAAGCTGCTGGTGCAGATCGGGTTCAAGGAGATCGAGGTCGGCTTCCCGTCGGCTTCGCAGACCGAGTTCGATTTCCTGCGCCGCCTCATCGATGAGAACCTCATCCCGGACGATGTCACCATCCAGGTGCTTACCCAGGCCCGCGAGCCGCTGATCCGGCGCACCTTCGAGGCCTTGCAGGGCGCGCCGCGCGCCATCGTGCACCTCTACAACGCCGTGGCACCTGTCATGCGGCGTGTGGTGCTCGGCATGGATGAGGACGAGATCGTCGAACTGGCCACGTCGCAGGCGCGCCTTTTCAGCGAGCTGGCCGCCTCGCAGCCCGCCACGCAGTGGACCTTCCAGTACTCACCGGAGATGTTTTCGGGCACCGAGCTCGCCTTCTCCAAGCGCGTGGTGGATGCCGTGACCGAGGTCTGGCAACCGACCCCCGAGCACAAGTGCATCATCAACCTGCCGTCCACGGTGGAGCACAGCACGCCCAACATTTTTGCCGACATGATCGAATGGATGCACCGCCACCTCGCGCGGCGCGATGCAATCGTGTTGTCGGTGCACCCGCACAACGACCGTGGCACTGGCACGGCGGCGGGCGAATTCGCGTTGATGGCCGGCGCCGATCGCATCGAAGGCTGCCTGTTCGGCAATGGTGAGCGCACCGGCAACCTGGACCTGGTCAATGTCGCGCTCAACCTCTACACGCAAGGTGTGTCGCCCGGTCTGGATTTCTCCGACATCGACGAGATCCGTCGCACCGTCGAGCACTGCAACCAGTTGCCGGTGCACCCGCGCCATCCGTACGTGGGCGATCTGGTCTACACCTCGTTCTCCGGCTCGCACCAGGATGCGATCCGCAAGGCGTTTGCGGCGCGCCGGGAGGACGATCCCTGGAACATCCCCTACTTGCCCGTGGACCCCAAGGACCTGGGGCGCAGCTATGAGGCGGTGATCCGCGTCAACAGCCAGTCGGGCAAGGGTGGCATTGCCTATCTGCTGGAAAACGAATACGGTCTTGAGTTGCCGCGCCGCCTGCAGATCGAGTTCAGCCAGGTGGTGCAGGCGGTGATGGATGCCAATGGCAAGGAGCTGGCCGCCGCTGATCTGTGGGACATCTTCGACCGCGAGTATGGGTTGTCCCAGGTCGCCGCGCCGCTGCAACCTGTCATGGAAGACCTCACCGGCCAGAACGTGCGCGTGGCCGCGCAGGTGGAGATGGCCGGTCAGCCGGTGTCGGTGGACGGGCAGGGCAACGGGCCCATCGATGCCTTCGTCAACGGGCTGCAGGCGGTGATGGGCCGCCAGCTGCGCGTGCTGGACTACCACGAGCACGCGATCGGCTCGGGCGCCCAGGCGCGTGCGGTGGCCTATGTGGAAATGCGCATCGACGAGCAGCGCACGGTGTTCGGGGTGGGGGTCGACGCCAACATCGTCTCGGCGTCCTTCAAGGCCATTCTGTCCGGTTTGAACCGGGTGACGCGACCGCACACAAATACATCTGAAGCCCAGACGGTGTGATGCCTGATCGGGCCGACCAATACAACTTCAACGGAGTTCCCCATGAGCGACAAACTGATCATTTTCGACACCACCCTGCGCGACGGTGAGCAATCGCCCGGTGCGTCCATGACCAAGGACGAGAAGCTGCGCATCGCGCGGCAGCTGGAACGCCTGAAGGTCGACGTCATCGAGGCCGGTTTTGCGGCCAGCTCGAACGGGGACTTCGACTGCGTGCAGGCCATCGCCAACACCATCAAGGACTCCACGGTGTGCTCGTTGGCGCGGGCCAACGACCGGGACATCGCGCGTGCGGCGGAAGCCCTCAAGGGTGCTCACCGGGCGCGCATCCACACCTTCATCGCCACCAGTGCCCTGCACATGGAGAAGAAACTGCGCATGACGCCCGATCAGGTGCTGGAGCAGGCGGTGCAATCGGTGCGTTTTGCCCGCAACCTGGTGGACGACATCGAGTTCAGCCCGGAAGACGGCTACCGCAGCGATGTCGATTTTCTCTGCCGCGTGCTCGAGGCCGTGATCAAGGAAGGGGCCACGACCCTCAACATCCCGGACACGGTGGGTTATGCGATCCCTGAGCTCTACGGCGATTTCATTCGCACCTTGCGTGAGCGCGTGCCCAACTCCGACAAGGCGATCTGGTCGGTGCATTGCCACAACGACCTCGGCATGGCGGTGGCCAACTCGCTGGCCGGCGTGAAGATCGGTGGCGCGCGGCAGGTTGAATGCACCATCAACGGGCTGGGCGAGCGCGCGGGCAACTGTTCGCTCGAAGAGATCGTGATGGCGGTGCGCACGCGGCGCGATTATTTCGGCCTGGACGTGGGGGTGGACGCCACGCAGATCGTGCCGGCCAGCCGCATGGTGAGCCAGACCACCGGCTTCGTCGTGCAGCCCAACAAGGCGGTGGTGGGTGCCAACGCGTTTGCCCACGCCAGCGGCATTCACCAGGACGGCGTGCTCAAGGCGCGAGACACCTACGAAATCATGCGCGCCGAAGACGTGGGCTGGAGCGCCAACAAGATCGTGCTGGGCAAGCTCAGCGGCCGCAATGCGTTCAAGCAGCGCCTGCAGGATCTCGGCATCGAGATGGAGTCCGAGAGCGAGATCAACACCGCCTTTGCCGCCTTCAAGGAACTGGCCGACCGCAAGAGCGAGATCTTCGACGAGGACATTCTGGCCCTGTGCAGCGACGAAAGCGTGACCGCCGAGAAGGAGCAGTACGGCCTGGTCTCGCTCAAGCAGCGCAGCGAGACCGGCGAGCGCCCGCACGCCAGCGTGGTGTTCACCGTGGACGGCAAGGAGATCCAGGGTGAGAGCGATGGCAACGGACCGGTGGACGCTTCCCTGAAAGCGATCGAGAACCACGTGAAGAGCGGTGCCGAGCTGCTGCTGTACTCGGTCAATGCGATCACCAGTGGCTCGACCGAAAGCCAGGGCGAGGTGACCGTGCGCCTCCAGCACGGCGGCCGGGTTGTCAACGGGGTGGGCGCCGACCCGGACATCGTCGTCGCTTCGGCCAAGGCTTACCTGAGCGCGTTGAACAAGCTGCACAGCAAATCCGACCGCGTTGCGGCACAGGGATAAAACCGAATGAAATCAAAGGCTTGATGAATTGTGTTTCGTGAGGCTCAGAAAAGACACCAAAAGTAGCATCTGTTCTACCGATCACTGAAGACAGTTCCACAAGCTTTTGATATTGCTAGTTTTTTTCCAATTGCCTATACTTCACACCTGCGCAATTCCTGTTGCTGGAGTGGAGTTATGGTCATCGGCGTCGATCGCTTTCGCAAAATCCTGCTGGTTGCGGCGGTTGCCGGCTGGGTCGCCCTGGCATTCGCGCCCTTGCAGTCTCAAGCTGCCACCAACGCAAAAACCGCGAAGGCTGCCAAAAAGACGGTGACCGTCAAGGCGGCGCCCAAGCGCACGGTGGCTGCCTCCAAGAAGGTACAACCCAAGGTGGCCCAGGCGCCTGCCCGCAAGACCGCCCGTGTGGCCAGCAAGCCGCAAGAACGCGTGAAGGTTCAGATGGCGGCGGGCAAGACGACCTCGCTGCACAAGGTGGCGGTGCAGCGCAAGCCCGCGGCCTCGCAGGCGGTGATGCGCGCCGCAGTGACACCCCGTCTCTCCGAAGGTTCGCGCCAGGGCTTGCGCTCGATGGACGATCCGCTCGAGCTCAATTCCAGCGTGGCCCTGGTGGTGGACCAGGAGACCAACGAAGTGCTGTTCAGCAAGAACGACGCTGCCGTGCTGCCCATCGCCTCGCTGACCAAACTCATGACCGGCCTGGTGGTGGCAGACGCCCACCTGAACATGCAGGAGATGATCACCATCACGCAGGACGATGTGGACACCTTCAAGGGCAGCAGCTCGCGTCTGGCCGTGGGCACCACGCTCAGTCGCGGTGAGCTGATGCACCTGGCGCTCATGTCCAGCGAGAACCGGGCAGCCCATGCGCTGGGCCGCACCTACCCCGGTGGCCTGTCCGAGTTTGTGCGCCTGATGAACAGGAAGGCGCTGGAACTGGGCATGGCGGACACCCGCTACGTGGAGCCCACCGGCCTGTCCAGCTCGAACCAGTCGAGCGCGCGCGATCTGGCGACCTTGGTGTCGGCGGCCTATCAGCGGCCCATCCTGCGCGACCTGTCCACCTCGCCCAGCTACGAAGTCGACCTCGGTCGCCGGACGCTGCACTACAACAACTCGAACGGCCTGATCAAGAACCCGTCGTGGGACATCGGCCTTCAGAAGACGGGCTACATCTCCGAAGCAGGCCGTTGCCTTGTGATGCAGGCCAAGGTGGCCGGTCGCCAGTTGATCATGGTGTTTCTCGACGCCACCGGCAAGGTGGGTCGCATGCAGGACGCCGAACGCGTGCGGCGCTGGGTGGAGGTGCAAACCGACGCGCGCGCGGTGGTTCGCCCCCAGGGATGAGCATCTCCTGGACTGCCTCATGAAAAACGGCCCGTCAGGGCCGTTTTTCATGGCGTGCCAGTGTCTCAGCGGGCGGATGAGGGCGCCGGCACCTTGGGGCAACCCAGTGCGGCCGAGATCTCGGCGGCGGTCGAACGCAGCTTGGGCACCCAGCTCTCGTCGATGCGGTCTGCGGGCGCGGAAATCGACAGGCCCGCCACCAGCTTGCTCTGGTCGTCGTAGATGCCGGCGGCCATGCACCGCACACCCAATTCCAGTTCCTCGTTGTCGCGTGCGAGGCCGGCCTGGCGGCATTGCGCCAGCTCGCGCTCCAGGGTGGCGAGCTGGGTCAGGCTGTTGCGGGTGTTGCCGGCCAGCCCGGTGCGGGTGGCATAGGCACGCACGCGCTGCGGCTCGTCGTCGGCCAGAAAAAGTTTCCCCACCGAGGTGAGGTGCAGGGGCGCACGACCGCCAATGGCGCGCACCACCTGCATGCCGGAGCGCTCGCTGTAGGCCCGCTCCACATACACGATCTCATCGCCCTGGCGCACGCTCAGGTTGACCGGCTGCTGGATCAGCTTGTGCAGTTCGCGCATGGGCAGCAGGGCGGCATCGCGCACGCTCAAGCGCGCCTTGACCAGGTTGCCGAGCTCCAGCAGCCGCATGCCGAGCCGGTAGCTGCCGGCCTCGGGGCGATCGACAAAGCGGCCGATAGTGAGGTCGTTGAGGATGCGGTGGGCGGTCGAGGGGTGCAGGCCGGTCTTTTCGCTGATTTCCTTCAGCGACACCGGTTCCTCCCGCGATGCCAGCACCTCAAGGAGATTGAACATGCGTTCGATCACCTGGACGGTCGGGGTGCTGGGAAGGGTCTCGGAACGTTTGGTCATGAGAGGTCAGAGGTTGTGCTTCATTTTACAAGATGAAATCGACATCCTCCAACCGGTGTCGCCCTAGGGGCGGGCGGCACCAGTTCCCACGATCGAGTCGTCTCAGGGTGCGGTGATCCACCGGCCTTCGTGCAGCAATTCATGCGGCTGGAAGCCGGCCTTGTAGTTCATCTTGCTGCTCTGAGCGATCCAGTAGCCCAGGTACACATGGGGCAACTCCAGCGCCCGCGCCTGATCGATCTGCCAGAGCACGCTGTAGGTGCCGTAGCTGGCTTTCTCATCGGGTTCGTAGAAGGTGTAGACCGCTGAGAGCCCGTCGTTGAGCACGTCGACGATGGAGACCATCTTGAGCCTGGAGGGGCCGCCGTCGACCCCCGGCTGGTGGAACTCCACCAGGCGCGAATTGACGCGGCTCTGCAGCAGGAACTGTGTGTACTGGTCGATGCTGTCGTGGTCCATGCCGCCACCCGCGTGGCGGCTGTTCTGGTAGCGCAGGTAGAGCTGGTAGTGCTCGGGGATGAAGCACAGCTTGAGCACGCGCGTCTGCAGCATGTGGTGCTGCTTCATCGAACGGCGCTGGCTGCGGCTGGGGATGAAGGAGGCCACCGGCACCCGCAGCGGCACGCAGGCCTGGCAGCCGTCGCAGTACGGTCGGTAGGTGAACATGCCGCTGCGGCGAAAGCCGTGCGTGACCAGATCCGAGTACGCGTCGTTGTGAATGAGGTGGCTGGGCGTGGCGACTTGCGAGCGGGCCTGGCGGTCCGGCAGATAGCTGCACGGGTAGGGTGCCGTGGCGTAAAACTGCAACGCCTGAAGCGGGAGTTCTTTGAGGTGGGTCACGCGCGAGGACCGTCGTCAGAGAGGATGTGCTGCCAGTATACGGGCTCGAATTCCCAGCGTGGGGCGGGGTGGGGC
>NZ_JBWKZH010000110.1:0-10469 GCF_059424305.1 Hydrogenophaga sp. GW456-12-10-14-TSB4
GCGCTGCTGTGCGCGGATGCGCCCTCACCCCCGCCACCGTCCCCACCCGCACCGCCGGAAGACGAGAGTGCCGACCCGGTGGGCGACGGTCACAGCGATGCGGAATGGGCCGAGCGCCATCCCCAGGGCCGCTGAGCGCGCAAAAAAAGCCCGCGACGTGCGCGGGCCAGGGGGGATTGGGTGGCTCAGTGGGTGGCGGCGGCCTTGTGCTGATCGCGCAGCGCGCGGATCTGGTCGTGGTTGCGCTGCACCCCTTGCATCTGGGCTTCGACGACGCTGCGGATGTCGGTCGGCAGCTCGTCCTTCAGCGCGGAACGGTAGCGCGCCAGGGCGGCGTCTTCACCGCGCTCGGTCTCTTCGAGCATGGCCAGGTCGGTGTAGCCGGCCAGGGTGCCCTTGACGGCCACCCAGCCCCGGTGCGCCGCACCGGTGGCGGTGCCACTGTCCTCGGGCTTGCCGCCCTGCTGCATCACGATGGTCTGCAGCTCGGCGGCGGCACGGCGGCAGTCTTCCGCGCGGGTCATGAAAAGCGACTTGATCTGCGGGTCCACAGCGTGGTCCGCACTGGCTTTGAAGCCGTACTCACCGTCCTTGCAGGTTTCGATGAGGTTGTTGAGCGTGTTGATGGTGCGTGAGTCTTTCATGGCGTTCCTTCGAGTGGATGAACAGGACGCCGAACCGGTGGACATGACGTCTCGACCTATCCGACGTGGCGTCATGGGCATATGGCGTACCTGTGCCGTTCGCGGCGCCCGGCGAAATGCGGCCGGGAGGCTGCGGCAAGATTTACCGCAAAGGGTTCGCCGGCAACACCAGCGTGACCGTGGTGCCGTGGCCCGGTCGGCTCTCCAGGCGAGCCCGGCCCCGGGCTTGAAGGCAGAACCCGTACACCTGGCTCAGGCCGAGCCCGGCAACCTCGTTCGGCTCGTGCGTGGAGAAGAAGGGCTCGAAGGCGCGGCGGGCGACGGCCTCGTCCATGCCGTGGCCGTCGTCGCGCACGGTGATGCGCACATAGATGCCGGCGGGCAGGCCTTCGAGGTCATGGGGCGCGGCCGGCGCGGCCGTGAGCCCCAGGTGGCCGCGCCCCTCGATGGCGTCGCACGCGTTCAGCGCCAGGTTGATGAGCGAGAGTTCCAGTTCGCTCGGGTCCACCCGCACGGGCGGTGTGGCCGGGTCGACGGCGGCGCTGAGTTCGATGCGGTGGTCCAGCAGGGTGCGCAGCAGATCGGCGGTCTCGGGCAGGGAGGCCTGGAGGTGCAGCACGCGCGGGTGCACCGTCTGGCGGCCCGCAAAGCGCAGCAGGTGCTGGGTCAGGCGGCTGCCGGTGGCCACCGCGTTCAGCGTGGTGTCGATCGCGGGCCGGATCTCGGACGGCGGGGCGAGGCGGCGCATGAGGTGGGCGCAGTTGCTGATGATGCCCAGCAGGTTGTTGAACTCGTGCGCGATGCCGCCCGTGAGCCGGCCCAGGGCTTCCACGCGGTGGTTGTGCGAGGCCCGCTGCTCCAGGCCGCGGGTGCGTTCCACCGCCTCGCTCACCTGCTGCTGCAGCTCGGTGCGCGCGTGCCGGATGGCGTGGCCCGCGTCGTGCAGGGCCAGGGCCACCTCGTCGCATTCCAGCAGCCCGGTGCGGGTGCGCCGCACAGGGCGGCCTTCGCGCAGGTCCAGCGCCATCTGCTTGATGGTATGGATGGGGCGCACGATGCGCCGCGCCACCCAGGCCGCCGCGAGCAACGAGACCAGCAGCAGGGCGAGCATGGCCAGCGCCACCTGCAGCAGCGCGCCCGGGATCGCGCCCTCGAACTGCGCGCGCGACATGCCGGTGAGGTAGGTCCAGCCCCGGGGTGAGGTGTGGAAGTAGAGCGTGACGGGGTTGCCGTCGAGCGACACCGAGTGCACGAGGCCTTCGCGGTCGGTGTCCAGGTGGACCTGGAGGTCCGGTGTGGCCGAACGGCCGGTGTGCGCGCCGCCCCCCGGATGGCGGGCCACCACCCGGCCCCGGTTGTCGATGATGGCGGCCAGCCAACCCGGGGGGAGGCGCTGCTCGTCGACGATGCGCTGGAACTCCTGCGGCAGCACGCTGAGGGAGAGGTTGAGCACCGGTGTGCCGTCGCGCAGGACGGGTTGCACCAGCGCGACGTAGAACACCCCGGTGGCGGGGTCCCGCTGCATGGGCTCGATCACGGGGCTGTGAACGAGTGCGGGCAGGGCTTCCCGGCCCTGTGCGCTCGCGGGCGGGTGCCGGGTGCTGAACAGCACGCGGTCCGCGCTGCGCAACTCCAGCCAGCCGTCGAGCCCGGTCAGCGTGCGGCGGGCCTGCCGGTCGAAATCGCGCAGGGCGGTGGGTGACAGGTCGGGTCCCCGGTCGAGCAGGCTGGAGTTGGCGAGGGCCTGCACCACCACGGCCCGTTGCGTCAGTTCGCCGTCGAGCACCATGGACAGCGCGCGGGTGGTCTCCTCGAGCACGTGCTGGCTGCTCTCGCGTTCCAGGCGGTAGGTCAGGCCGATCACCCACACGGTGGCGCACAGGGCGGGCAGCAACACCGCCAGCACCAGGGCGATGAGGCGGGTCCGAATGGAGAAGCCCCGGGTCGACAGGGCGTCCGGTTCGTGCTTCGAGGGAAGTGGAAACAACATCGGTCTGCCCCTGGTTCGTCGGGCCCAGAGCCGTTGCCGGCAATCCGCGTGCCGGGCGGTGGCGGCATCCCGCTTGCCCCCTGTCGACGCTGCACCGCTTTCCGGTCAGTGTTCTCCAACCCACAAGGACTTCACCATGAACCGCACCTTTCATCACCTCAAGGCATGGCCGCTGGCCGCGATCGGTCTGGCCGTGGCGTGCACGGCTGCCGCACAGTCGGGCACGCCACCGCCCCTGGACACCACGGTGGCCCAGGCGGGCAGCACGACGAACCAGCGGCGCGCCTACGCGCCAGGCGAGGGCAACTTTTCCGTGATTCCGTACACCTCGCACGGCTACGTCGGCATCAATGTGGGCAAGCCGGACTACGACCTCGGGTGCGTCGGCGGGTTTGGCTGCTCGGACAGCTCCACCTCGTACAACCTCTATTCCGGCGGCATGTTCAACCGCTGGCTGGGGGCCGAAATCGGCTATGTGAACCTGGGCCGCATGGACCGGGGCGGCGGCAAGAGCGAGGCGCACGGCATCAACCTCAGCCTGGTCGGGCGCGTTCCCCTGGGGGTGATGCACCTGTTCGGCAAGATCGGGGGCATGTATGGGCGCACCGAGGTGTCCGCCAGCCCGCTGGCAGGCATCGCCACCGGCAAGGAAAGCGGCTGGGAAGGCTCCTACGGCCTGGGCTTCGGCTTCGACCTGAGCCCGCGCTCCTCCATCGTGGTGGAGTGGAACCGCTACGACCTGCGCTTCGTCGGTGCCGGCAAGCGCGAGGTGGACACCACCAGCATCGGCTACATGCACCGGTTCTGAGGGCGGGGCAGGCACGCCGCTTGCCCTTTGAAGGTTTGTCACGACCGACCTACCTATGGTGAACACAATGGTGCTTCAGACCACCCCGCCGCCCGAGTCTTCGCCTTACGAGCCCCACCTGGCGCCGGCGGGCAGCGGCTTGCGGCTGGTGGTGGCCGACGACAACCGCGATGCGGCGGAGTCGCTCGCCCTGCTCATGGAGGTGGACGGCCACACCGTGCACATCGCCAACGGCGGCCAGGAAGCGCTGGAGATGGCGCAGCGCCTGCGACCCGACGCCTGCATCCTCGACATCGGCATGCCCGGCATGGACGGCAACGCGGTGGCGCGCGGCCTGCGCGAGTCGCTGCCCGGCCAGCGCATGATGATCGTCGCCGTGACCGGCCGCTCGCAGGAAGGCGACAAGGCGCGTTCGTTGGCGGCCGGGTTCGACCTGTACTTCACCAAGCCCGTGCCGCTGGGGGCCCTCATGGGCAGCCTGGCCCGGTGGCGGGACGAAGGCGAAGCGCTTCCTCCCACGCAAGGCTGACGGCGATGTCCGTGCTGGCCACCATCTGGGCGACGGTGCAGGCCGAGTTCGGTGATCTCGCCGACGTGGAGCGCATCACGCGCGCCGCCTGGCGCATGGGCGAGGCCCTGCTGCTGGGCGCGGCCATCGGCTGGGACCGCGAGCGGCGCGACGCCGAGGCGGGCCTGCGCACCCACATGCTCGTGGCGCTGGGCGCGGCGCTTTTCGTGCTGGTGCCGATGGAGTCCGGCATGAACGAGGAGCAGCTCAGCCGCGTGGTGCAGGGGCTGGTCTCGGGCATCGGTTTCCTGGGCGCGGGCGCGGTGCTCAAGGACCAGGACGAGGGCCGCATCCACGGCCTGACGACCGCCGCGTCCATCTGGGCCACCGCGGCGGTGGGCGTGGCCGCCGGGCTGGGCCTGACCGGCACTGCCCTGCTGGCCACGGCGTTCATCCTGCTGGTGCTGGTGTGGTTGCGCCGGTGGGGTCGCTCGATCCGGCGGGAGAAGGCGGCGCAGGGGGATGGGCCGGCGAAAGCCCGGGACGATTGAGCTCTCCAGGGGTTCAGGTGCAGAATGATCCGCGAGTCCGGTTGGCCGCAGTCATTCTTCCCTAGAGGATCCCCGATGCCCCTGCATGGAAAAGAACTCACCGCACTGGCCGACCGGCTGGGCGAGCGGCGCGAAGACATCCTGCGGGCCTGGCGCGACAGCGTCATGGCGGACTCCACCCTCACCAGCGGCGATTCGTTGCCGCGCACCCAGCTCAACGACCACATCCCTGCGGTGCTGGAGGGCTTCGAGAACCACTTGCGAGCGCCTCGCCCGGAGACCGCGCACCTCGGCGATGCCGCCGCCCATGGCCTGCATCGCTGGCAGCAGGGTTTCGGTCTGTCCGAGGTGGTGCGCGAACTCGGCCGGCTCAACGAGTGCGTGGTGAGTGAACTGGAGGCGCTGTCGGCGCAACACCCGGCGGCCGCGATGGCCGCTGCGCGCGCGGTTTGGGCGCAGGTCTACAGCCTGGCCGTGGGCGCCAGCACGGCGCAGTACTTCAAGCTGCAGCAACTGGAAGCCTCCGCCTATGCGCGCGGTCTGGAAACGGCCCTGGATACCCTGCGCCGCCTGGAGCAGCAGCGCGCCTTGCTCTGGCAGGAGGCCGCACACGATCTGCGCGGCAACCTGGGCGTGGTGGTCAATGCCACGGCCGGCCTGGGGTTGCGCCAGGCCGATCCGGCGGCGCGCGAGACGTTTCTGCGCCTGCTGGGTCACAACGTGCAGGCGCTGCACAAGCTGCTGGACGACGTGACCACCCTGGCCCGGTTGCAGAGCGGTCAGGAGGAGCGCAGCCTGGAAGCGGTGGACGTCGCACCGCTGCTGCGCGGTCTGGGCGAGTCGCTCGAAGACCATGCGCAGCAGAAAGGGCTGGGTTTCACGCTGCGGGGCCCCGAGCCTTTCGTGGTGCAGTCCGATGCGGTGAAGCTGCGCCGCATCGTGCAGAACCTGGTGCTCAATGCCGTGCGCTACACGCGCACCGGCGGCGTGGAGGTGGCCTGGGAACTCGGCGGTGTCGAAGACCCGGAGCGCTGGAAGCTGATCGTGAAGGACACGGGGCCGGGCATCCAGCAGGCGAAGTCATCGGAGCTCAAGGAGGCCCTGGAAGTGGCCACGCAGCACGCGGACCAGGTGGTGTCGGACACGCAGGCCCGGCAGATCACCCACATCCACGACGAGGAGGCGGGCGTGCCCCCGCCGGGTGAATCCACCGAGACCTATGTGCACGGCGAGGGCATCGGCCTGTCCATCGTGAAGCGGCTGTGCGAGGTGCTCGATGCCACCGTGCGGGTGGACTCCGACACCTCGGGAACCACCTTCGAGATCGTGTTCCCGCGCGCCTACGACTGAGCGGGCGGCGCCGGCGCGCGCCGCCGGGCGCTGCCACGGGGCGTCGGGTGGGCGATGACGCGGTGCACCAGGTGCAGCTTGCGCACCGCCGGGCGGGACAGCACGAAGGGATAGAAGTCGGCCACGCCCATGCTGCGCGAGATCTCGTTGAGGGCCACGGTCAGGTGCAGCCAATGGTTGAGCCAGAGCAGGAACTGCTCGTCGGTGGCGTCCAGCGGGCGGTCGCCGTGGCCGTCTTCATTCAGCACGTCGGCACCGAAGGGCTCGCAGGCGAGTTCCACCCGGTCGCCCCGGATGCCGAAGCCGCGCGCCGTGCCCAGCGTGTCGCGCATGTGCAGGTAGTGCGCCCAGGTTTCGGCCCAGTCCTCCCAGGGGTGGCTGCTGGCGTAGGCGGTGACGTGGCGCGAGCTCCAGTCGGTCGGCGCGCCGTGGTGGTAGTGGTTCCGCAGCGCGAGGACGTAGTCGGCGCGCTCGTCGCCGAACACGGTGCGAAACGGCTCCAGCCAGGCCTTGCCGTCGACCAGGCGCTGCCAGAAGTAGTGGCCCGATTCGTGGCGCAGGTGGCCCAGCAGCGTGCGGTAGGGTTCGCGCAACGAGGTGCGGCGGTGTTCGCGTGTGGCGTCGTCGGCCTCACAGGCGTCCAGGGTGATCACGCCCCCGGCGTGGCCGGTGACCACCGGCGGCGAACCGGGCTGCGAGACCAGGATGTCGAACGCCAGCCCGCGCTGCGGGTCTTCGCTGCGCGGCACGACAGGCAGGCGCAGCGCCAGCAGCGAGGACACCATGCGCCGCTTGGCCTGTTCGATGCGGTGCCACCAGCCGGCGTGCTCCGGCACCTCGAGGTCGGGCAGTGTGCGCGTGAGCCGGCAGCACAGGCACAGCGCGGGGGTGTTCTCGCGCGGTGCGGCGGGCGGGACGAGCCAGTTGCACGCGGCGGGCGATGACAGGTTCCGGCAGCGCTGGAAGTGGCGCTGGCGCATGCCCGTCTCGTTGCTGCGCCACCAGCCGGGCTCGTCCGCCGGCTCCAGCGGCAGCAGCTTGCCGCGCGCGGCGTCGTAGCCCAGTGCCCTGCCGCAGCCCAGGCAGACGCTGTTGCGAAAGAAGATCGGTTGCCCGCAGACGCAGGTGAAGGCACGGTTCACGGGGTGGGCGCTTCCGTATCGATCTGGTGCCGAAGCGTGTACGCGCGCGTGAACTCTGCGCCCAGCAGGAACACCTGCGCCGAGTAGTACACCCAGAGCAGGAAGATGACCAGCGAGGAGGCCGCGCCGAACACCGAAGCGACGCCGCTGCGGCCGATGTAGGTGCCGATGAGCGACTTGCCCACGGTGAGCAGCAGCGCGGTGATCACGGCGCCGATCCACACATCGCCCCAGGCCAGCTGCACGCGCGGCATCCACTTGAAGATCATCGCGAAGAGCACGCTGAGGAAGCCCAGGCTCAGGGCGAAGTCCACCACGCCGGCCAGCACGGCCAGCTGGCCCAGCCAGGGCGCGGCCCATTTGCCCAGGGCCGCGAGTGCAGCGCTGAGCACCAGCGAGACCATGAGCAGAAAGCCGATGGCCAGCACCAGCCCGAGGGAGACCAGGCGCGCGCGCAGCAGCTCCACGATGCCCCCACCCCGGGCGCGCTGGTCGCCCGTGCGCCAGATGCGGTCCATGGCATTGCGCAGCTCGGCGAATACCGTGGTGGCGCCGATCAGCAGGGCGCCCAGCCCCACCACCGTGCCGATGACGCCGGCGGCCGGGCGGTTCGCGTCCTCGACCAGGCTGTTGATGGTGAGCGCGCTGTCGCTGCCGACCAGGTGCGAGAGCTGCGCGAAGATCTCGCCGCGCGCCGCCGCCTCGCCGAACCACAGGCCGGCGACCGAGATCACGATCAGCAGGATGGGGGCGACCGAGAACAGCGTGTAGTAGGCGAGGGCGGCGCCCATGCTGGGCGCGTCGTCCTCCACCCAGTTCACGACCGTGGCCTTGAGGACGCGAAAGATCATCGCGTGGGGCGGGCTGGTTCGGAGATGTCGGCCAGCGCGGCACCGGCTTGTTGCACATCGCCCCTGGCGGCCAGGTCGCCCAGCGAGAGGATGCCCACCAGGCGCTTGTCGCGGTCGAGCACGGGCAGGCGGCGGATCTGCAGCTGCTGCATCTTGGCCGCCACTTCGGCCAGGCCTTCGTCCTCGAACACCCATTCGACCTCGGCACTCATGACGTCTTCGAGCCGGGTCTGGCCGGGCACCAGGTCCTGGGCCACGCCGCGCACGACGATGTCGCGGTCGGTCACCATGCCGAGGATGCGCTGGCCGTCGCAGACCGGCAGTGAGCCGACGTCCAGTTCCTCCATGGCCTGGGCGGCGAGCACCACGCTGTCCTGCGGACCGAGCGTGCGCACGCCGCGGGTCATGACGTCTTTTACCTGTTTCATCAAGAACCTCCTGTTGCGGATGAACCTGCGTCGGGCACGTGCCGTGCCCGGTGCACGCCCATCCGCAGCGCCGACGGCGTCGCACGACGGACGGCCGGTTTCGGCAAAATTTGCCGCAATGGCTGCCGATGTCTGCGTGTCGGGCCGGCGCGGCTGGCAGTGTGTATCCGGATGTGCGGGGCATGGAGGCCGCTGCGCCTCGCGGGTGCCGCCGGGAGGTCGCCGTTTTGTTGGGATTTGTGTCCTGGCCGTGGAATCGGCACAGCGGTTGCATGGTGATGCCGGGCGAGGCTGTCGCGCGGTGCGGTTCAGCCGAACAGACCCAATCAGGAGGAGTGACCCGATGATGCAGCTCGACGCGCGCGCCGAACAGCGCCAGACCCTGTCTCCCCGTCTGCAACATGCCGTTCGGCTGCTGCAGATGTCGTCGCTGGATTTCGGCATCGTGGTGCGCGATGTGCTGGGGCGCAACCCCTTTCTCGAAGCGGAGGACGAGGCTGCCGAGGAGGCGCGGGACGGCGGGCCGGACACCCGGCCCGATGAGGGGCGCGACGCGCAGGCCGAGCCGCCCGCCGCGTCCGACCGGGACCTGTGGCTCGCCGACGGGCTGGCGCCCGCGCGCCAGGGGCACGACGGGGATGTGTCGGCGCTGGATTTCGTGATGGAGGAAGTACCGCTCAACGCACACCTGCACGCGCAGCTGGGCACCATGGCGCTGTCTCCCCGCGACCTTGCGCTGGCCGGCGTGGTTGTGGAGTCGCTGGACGACGACGGCTACCTGCGCTCCCCTCTGACGGCGTTGTGCGGCGTGGCCGCGGTGACGCCGGCCGCCACGCTGGAGGACCTGCAGATCGCGCTCAAGCTGGTTCAATCGCTGGAGCCGGTGGGGGTAGCGGCCCGCGACGTGGCGGAATGCCTGAGCCTGCAGCTGGGCGAGATCGAATGCCCCCACCTGCGCGCGATGGCGCGCACCATCGTGCACGGGCACCTGCATAGCCTGGCCGCGCGCGACGTGCCGGCGATGGCGCGGGCGCTGGGTGCGTCGGCCGGCGAGGTCGAGATGGCGTGCGACCGCATCCGCCACCTCGACCCGAGGCCAGGCTGGCGCCAGAGTTCCTCGCAAGTGAACTGGATCGTGCCCGACGTGATCGTGAGGAAGGACAGGGGCGTCTGGGACGTGCAGCTCAACGCGGCGGTCGTGCCCCGGGTGCGGCTCAACGAGGTGTATGCGCAGTTGTTCCAGCGCCACCGCGGCGCCGAGAACACCGAAATGGGCGCGCATCTGCAGGAGGCGCGCTGGACCGTGCGCAACGTCGAGCAGCGCTTCTCGACCATCCTCGACGTGTCGCAGGCCATCGTGCGCCGCCAGCGCCACTTCTTCGAGTACGGCAGCATGGCGATGAAGCCGCTGGGCCTGCGCGAGATCGCCGACGAGGTGGGCGTCCACGAGTCCACGGTGTCGCGCGTGACGAACAACAAGTACATGGCCACGCCCACCGGTGTGTACGAGCTCAAGCATTTCTTTTCTCGCGCGATGGTGAGCGCCAACGGCAAGGCGTGTTCGGGCACCGCCATCCGGGGGTTGATCCAGGACATCATCGAATCGGAGTCGACCGGGCAGCCCCTGTCGGATGCCGAGATCACGCGCCAGCTGGCCCGGCAGGGCCTGACGGTGGCGCGCCGCACCGTCACCAAGTACCGCCAGATGCTGCGCATCGACGCGGTCGGCCGGCGCAAGCGCCACGACGGCCTGGCGGTCGAGGCCTGATCCGGCTTCAGCCGATCGCTTCGCCCAGTTGCCGGAGCAGGTCGTCGGGGTTCACCGGCTTGAGCAGGTGCTGGTCGAACCCGGCCAGGCGCGCCGCCTCGCGGTCGGCGTCCCGGCCCCAGCCGGTGATGGCGATGAGGTGAACGCCTTGTGTGGCGGCGTCGGCGCGCAGCGCCCTGGCGACCTGGTGACCGTCGAGGCCGGGCATGCCGATGTCGAGCAGGGCGACATCGGGCACCCGGGCCCTGGCGGCACGAACCGCTGCCTCGCCGTCGTGCACCACCTCGACCGCGTGGCCGTGCGACGACAGGACCGCCGACAGACTCGCCGTGAGATCGACGTTGTCGTCCGCCAGCAGGATGCGCAGCGGGCGCAGCGGGCGCAGGGGGGGCGATGGGCGCTCGGCCAGCGGCGGGGCCGCCTCGGGCC
>NZ_JBWKZH010000111.1:0-9986 GCF_059424305.1 Hydrogenophaga sp. GW456-12-10-14-TSB4
CGCCCACCCCGGCACCGCCGCCTCCGGGCCCGACCCAGGCCGAGATCGCGACCGCACAGGCCAAGAAGAAGGCCGAGGCGGAAAAGAAGGAGCGCGAGGAAGAGGCCAAGAAGCTCGCCGCAGCGAAGGCCGCTGACAAGGCGGCGGCCGAGAAAAAGGCCGCGGCGGAGAAAGCCGCCAACGAGAAGGAGCGTCAGCAGAAACTGGCGGCCGAGAAACGCGAACAGGAGCGCAAGGAAGCGGCCGAGGAAAAACGCCTGGCTCAGATCCGTGAAGACCAGATCAAACGCATGATGGGCCAGGCCGGCGCCAGCGGCGGCCCGCAGAGCACCGGTACGGCCCAGCAGTCCAGCGGCCCGACGCCGGGTTACGCCGGTCGCGTGGCCGCGCGCATCAAGCCCAACGTGGTGTTCACCGACATGGCACCCGGCAACCCGCGCGCCGAAGTCGAGGTGCGCACCTCGCCCGACGGCACCATCGTCTCGCGCCGCCTCGTCAAAAGCAGCGGCAACCCGGACTGGGACGAGGCCGTGTTGCGCGCGATCGACCGGACCGCGACGCTGCCCAAGGACACGAACGGCACCATGCCCTCCCCGTTCGTGATCGGGCTCAGGCCCCTCGACTGATCAGTCGAAGACGATTTCGGCGCGCTGCTCGTGCGCCTGCGCCATCCAGCTGGCCAGCGCGGCGTCCGTGGGGAAAAACAGCGCCCGGTCGTCCAGTTGCAGCTCGCACTGCGCCCCTTCGCGCAGCAAGGCCAGCCGCACCGGCAGGCCGCGCACCAGCTCCCCCTGCTCGGTGACTTCCCGCTTGGGCGGAAACTCGCGCACCAGCGCGGCCACCGAGGGCGCCGTGCCGTTCACCGCCACGCGCAGGTACTTGCCGAAGCGGCAGCGCGCCGCCGCCAGGTCCCAGATCTGCTGGATCTTCAGGCGCACGCCACCCGAGAAGCGATCCGGCTGCGCCACCGCCTGCACGACGATGAGCTCGTCGTCCTTGAGCAGGTTGCGGTGCATGTTGATCAGGTTTTCGTCGGCGCTGGTCTCGAACACGCCAGTCTTGTCGTCCAGTTTGAACAGCGCGAGTTTGCCGCGCTGGCCGTTGATCACCCGGAAATCGGTCACGATGCCGGCCAGGATCACCGGGTCGCGGCTCTCCACCACGTCGCCCAACGGCGTGCGCGCGAAGCGGCGCACCTCGCGCTGCACCTCGTCGAACAAGTGGCCCGAGAAGTAGAAGCCCATCGCGGTCTTCTCCAGCGTGAGCCGCTCCTTCACACCCCAGGGCATGGTGGCCACCAGGTCGGGCTCCTGCGTGCTCGAACCGTGGTCGTCGTCGCCCATCATGTCGAACAGCCCGCCCTGGTTGGCGTTGGCCAGGGTCGCGGCGGCGAACTCGAAGGCCCGGTCCACCGAGGCCAGCATCTCGGCGCGGTTGAGGTTCATCGAATCGAAGGCCCCGGCCTTGATCAGCGCCTCCACCGTGCGCTTGTTCAGGCGCGTGCGGTCCACCCGCACGCAGAAATCGAACAGGCTCTTGAACGGGCCCGTCTCGTCGCCGCGCGGCCCTTCGCCGCGGCCCTCGCGCGCGGCCACGATGGCCTCGATCGCCTGCTGGCCCGTGCCCTTGATCGCGCCCAGGCCGTAGCGAATGGATTTGTTGGTGATGGGCTCGAAGCGGTGGAAGCCCCGGTTCACGTCCGGCGCCTCGAAGCTGATGCCCATCTTCTGCGCGTCCTCGAACAGCACCTTGAGCTTGTCGGTGTCGTCCATTTCCACCGTCATGTTGGCGCAGAAGAACTCGGCGGTGTAGTGCACCTTGAGCCAGCCGGTGTGGTACGCGAGCAGCGAATAGGCGGCGGCGTGCGACTTGTTGAAGCCGTAGCCCGCGAACTTCTCCATCAAGTCGAAGACCTCGTCGGCCTTCTCTTGCGAGATGTCGTTCTTCGCCGCACCGGCGCGGAAGATCTCGCGGTGCTCGGCCATTTCCTCGGCCTTCTTCTTGCCCATCGCACGGCGCAACATGTCGGCGCCACCGAGCGAGTAGCCGCCCAGGATCTGCGCCGTCTGCATCACCTGTTCCTGGTAGACCATGATGCCGTAGGTCTCCGACAGCATCTCGGCCACCAGCGGGTGCGGGTACTCGATGGTCTCCTTGCCATGCTTGCGGTTCACGAAGCTGGGGATCAGGTCCATCGGGCCCGGTCGGTACAGCGCGTTGAGCGCGATCAGGTCTTCCAGGCGCGAAGGCTTGGCGTCTTTCAGCATGCCCTGCATGCCGCGGCTTTCAAACTGGAACACGGCTTCGGTCTGACCGCGCGAGAAGAGCGCATACACCTTCGCGTCGTTCAGCGGCACGTCCTCGAAACGGAAGTTCTCCTGCCCCGGGTGGCGCTTCATGATGAACTCGCGCGCGATCTCCAGGATGGTCAGCGTGGCCAGACCCAGAAAGTCGAACTTCACCAGGCCGATGGCCTCCACGTCGTCCTTGTCGTACTGGCTCACCGCCGATTCGCTGCCGGGCTGTGCGTACAGCGGGCAGAAGTCGGTCAGCTTGCCCGGCGCGATCAGCACGCCCCCGGCGTGCATGCCGATGTTGCGCGTCATGCCTTCGAGCTTCTGCGCCAGCTCGATCAGGGTCTTGACGTCGTCTTCCTTCTGGATGCGCTCGGCCAGCACCGGCTCCATCTCGATCGCGTAGTTGTTCTTGTCGCCTTCCTTCTTCTGTGCCGGCGGGTACTGCAGCGTGACCGACATGCCCGGCTTGTTCGGGATCAGCTTGGAGATGCCGTCGCAGAAGCCGTAGGAGAAGTCCAGCACGCGGCCCACGTCGCGGATGGCCGCTCGCGCGGCCAGCGTGCCGAAGGTGGCGATCTGGCTCACCGCCTCCTTGCCGTACTTGTCCTTCACGTAGTCGATCACGCGATCGCGGTTGGTCTGGCAGAAGTCGATGTCGAAGTCGGGCATGGACACCCGCTCCGGGTTCAGGAAGCGCTCGAACAGCAGGTTGTATTGCAGCGGATCGAGGTCGGTGATCTTCAGCGCGTAGGCCACCAGCGAACCGGCGCCCGACCCCCGGCCCGGCCCCACCGGGCAGCCGTTGTTCTTGGCCCAGTTGATGAAGTCGCCCACGATCAGGAAGTAGCCCGGGAACCCCATGTTCAGAATGGTGTTGATCTCGAACTCCAGCCGCTCCACATAGCGCGGGCGCTCGGCATCGCGTTTCGCGGTGTCGGGGTACAGGTGCGCCAGGCGCTCTTCCAGCCCCTCGAACGACGACTGCCGGAAGAAGTCCGCCATCGGCATCGGCACGCCGTCGATCAGCGGCGTGGGGAAGTTGGGCAGCTGCGGCTTGCCCAGCACCAGCGTGAGGTTGCAGCGCCTGACGATCTCCACCGAGTTCGCGAGCGCCGACGGCACGTCGGCAAACAGCGCCTGCATCTGCGCCGCGCTCTTGAAATACTGCTCGCGCGTGAAGCGGCGCACGCGCCGGTTGTTGCCCAGGATCTCGCCTTCGGCGATGCAGACGCGGGCCTCGTGCGCCTCGTAGTCGTCGGCCTCCAGGAACTGCACCGGGTGCGTGGCCACCACCGGCAGGTGCAGGCGCGCGGCCAATTGCACCGCCTGCGCCACATGGCGCTCGTCGTCGGCGCGCCCGGCGCGCTGCAGCTCGATGTAGAAGCGGTGCGTGAAGATGCTGGAGAGCTGCAGCGCCACGTCGGCCGCGCGCTGCGCATCGCCCTGCATCAGCGCCTGGCCCACCGGGCCGGCCTGCGCACCCGAGATCATGATCAGGCCGGCATTGCACTCCTGCAGCCAGTCGCGCTGCACCAGGGCCTGCCCACGGCCGTCGTTGCGCGTCCAGGCACGGGCCAGCAGCTCGCTCAGGTTCAGGTAACCCTGTTTGTCCTGCACCAGCAGCAGCGCGCGCGGCACCGGCGCCTGTTGGCTGCCCGGCATCGCACCAGGCGTTTCTTCGGTGAAGCCCTGCAACAGCACCTCGGCGCCGATGATGGGCTTGACGCCCGCACCGCGGGCTTCCTTGTAGAACTTGACCGCGCCAAACAGGTTGCTGAGATCGGTGATGGCCAGCGCGGGCTGGCCGTCGGCGGCGGCCGCGGCCACCACGTCGTCAATCCGGTTGGTGCCGTCGACGACGGAGAATTCGGTGTGCAGGCGCAGATGGGTGAACATCGGGCCATTTTAGAAGGCGCGGGGCCTTCTTCTCCCTCACGTGGGCGGAGGCACTTCGTCTTTGAGGATGCTCAGCACCTCGGACCGGAACTCCCGGCTGTAGAGGATGGCGACCACGGCCAGCGTGGCCACCACCATGGCCACAGGGGAAATGAACCAGGCCAGCGCAGCAAACGAAAAGTAATAAGCGCGCAAGCCGTCGTTGAAGGTGTCCGCCGCAGCGCCCACCATGGCTGCCGCGCGGTCCGCAAAGGCCCGGCGGTCGTGCTTGCCGGCCTCGAAATCCTCGGCCGGCGGCATGGCGCCGATCACCAGCGCCACGAAGGTGTATTGCCGCATGCACCAGGAAAAGCGGAAAAACGCGTAGACGAAAATCGCCACCATCACCAGGATCTTGAACTCGAAGACGATCAGCGAAGTGGTCTGGGCAAACGGGATCTCGCTCATCAGCTCGGTCGCTTTGTCGGTCGTGCCCAGCAGCGCGAACAGACCGCCGATGACCAGGATCGAGGTGGACGAGAAGAAGGCCGGCGTGTTCGACAGGGTCTGGGTGATGAGCCCGTCGAGCATGCGCGGGTCGCGCGCCGTGGTCTGGGTCATCCAGTAGCCCCGGTAGCGGTTGGTGGTGTGGAGCAGCGAGCCCATCTTGCGGCCCCACTCGCGGGCGAACCAGGCATAGCCGACCCACAGGGCCAGAAAGCAGACCAGCGCCAGCCAGTCTGCCCAGGGGATGATGCTGAGGAACTTCATGCGGACGGATGTTACGCCGTCCGCATCCACCTCAAGCCGCGAATTTCGCCGTCACCGACGCCACGCGCTCGCCGAAAAGGCGCGCGGTTTCCAGATCGCCCGGCAGCATGTCCTGCGCACCGGCATCGGAGGGCGACTGGGCGATCGCGCCGCTGTAGCTCACGAGGTAGTTCACGTCGTTGCGCTGGGCGCCCTTGGTGTTGCTGGGCATCAGGCCCTGGCTGACCCAGATCATGCCGTGCTGCATGGCCAGGGTGAACATCGTGTTCAGCGTGGCGAGCTTGTCGCCGTTCATGCCCGCGCTGTTGGTGAAGCCGGCGGCGATCTTGTCCTTCCACTTCTGGGCGAACCAGGGCTTGCTGGAGGCGTCGGCGAACTTCTTGAACTGCCAGCTCACGCTGCCCATGTAGGTGGGCGAGCCCATGATGATGGCGTCGGCCGCATCGAGGGTCTCCCAGCCGCCATCGGGCAGGTTGCCGTCGGCATCGATGGCGAGCAGCTCGGCATCGGCGCCCTGGGCCACCGCCTGCGCCATGCGCTGGGTATGGCCGTAGCCGGAGTGGTAGACCACGACAATTTTGGACATCTTGTGTTCCTGAAAAAAACGCGGCGCCGAAGCGCCGCGATGGAGAAAACGATAAAGCTCAGGCGGCCGTGCGGCGGGCGTCGAGGCTGAAGCCACCGGCACCGAAGGCGGCAAAGGCGAGCAGGCCACCGGTGATGGCGATGTTCTTGAAGAACATCAGCTGCTGCATCATCTGCTGCTCGGCCGGCAGGGCCCAGTAGGCGTGGAAGTAGAAACTGGCCACCAGCGTGAACACGGCCAGGGCGATGGCGGCGATGCGGGTGCGGTAGCCGATCAGCAGCGCCAGGCCGCCAAACAGCTCGATCACCAGCGCGATGGCCACGCCCACCGTGGGCAGCGGCAGGCCCATGGCCGTGGCGTAGCCGACGGAGCCGGCAAAGCCGGCGATCTTGCCAAAGCCGGCTGGCACGAAAACGATGGCCAGCAGGATGCGGCCGATCAGGGCCAGGGGGTTTTGCAGAGCGTTCATGGTGTTCCTTGAAAAAAGAGAAGGTTGAGAGGAAAAGAAAAAACGTTCAGGGAGCGAGATCGAACACGAGCACCTCGGCATCATCGCCGTTCGAGAGCTTCAGGTGGCTTTCACCGGCCAGCACGGCCGCGTCCCCCGCCTTGAGGTGTTGGCCGTTCACGTCGAGCTTGCCACGCACCAGGTGCACATAGGCCTTGCGGGCCGGGTTCAGCGCGAGTTCGGCGGCTTCCTGGCCGTCGATCAGACCCGCGTACATGGCGGCATCGGCGTGAATGGTCACCGAGCCCTCGGCCCCGTCGGGTGAGGCCACCAGGCGAAGTTGACCACGCTTCTCGGCCTCGGCAAACCCCTTCTGCTCGTAGCCCGGCTCGATGCCCTTCACATTGGGCTCGATCCAGATCTGCAGAAAGTGGGTCGTGGCGTCGGGGGCGTGGTTGAACTCGCTGTGGCGCACGCCGCTGCCCGCGCTCATGCGCTGCACATCGCCGGGAGGAATGCCCTTGACGTTGCCCATGCTGTCCTTGTGCGCGAGGTTGCCCTGCAGCACGTAGCTGATGATTTCCATGTCGCGGTGACCGTGCGTACCGAAACCGGTGCCCGGGGCAATGCGGTCTTCGTTGATCACGCGCAGGTTGCCCCAGCCCATCCAGGCGGGGTCGAAGTACTCGGCGAAGGAGAACGAGTGGTGGCTCTTGAGCCAGCCGTGGTCGGCATAGCCGCGAGCGTCGGAGCGTCGAATCTGAAGCATGGTGTATTCCTTTCCATCTTCCGTGGGGCCGGCCCGAATGGCTGGCATGGGGTGAATTCTGAGCGGGCCAGCCCCCTTTGTGACTGCACGGTTTTGATGGCATCATTCAAATCATTTGAACGATCAGAGTCACCACCATGGCCAATTCCAGCCCCCGGGCCGCCCTCTCGCCTGAAAACCTCGGCCTGCTCGATGCCGTCGCCCGCCTGGGCAGCATGGCGGCGGCCGCGCGCGAACTCGGCATGGTGCCCAGCGCCCTCACCTACCGCATCCGCCAGATCGAAGACGCGCTGGACGTGCTGCTGTTCGACCGCAGCGCGCGCCGCGCGGTGCTCACGCCCGCCGGGGCCGAGCTGCTGCGCGCCGGGCAGTACCTGCTGAGCGAACTCGACGCCGTGGCCCAGCGCGTCAAGCGCGTGGCCACCGGCTGGGAACCCCAGCTCACCATCGCCGCCGACGCCATCATCGCGCGCGCCACGCTGTTCGAGCTCTGCGAGGCCTTCTATGCCGAGGGCGCGCCCACCCGGCTCAAGCTGCGGGCCGAGACCTTGTCCGGCACGGTGGAGGCCCTGCAGAGCGGCCAGGCCGACCTCGCCCTGGGCGTGCCCAGCGAGATGTCGCTCACCGAGTTCCAGTCCGCGCCCATGGGCACGCTGTCCTTCGTCTACGCGGTCGCGCCGCACCACGCGCTGGCCGCCGCCACCCACAGCCTGTGCGACGAGGAGCTGCGCGAGCACCGCGCCGTGGCGGTGGCCGACAGCACGCAGCGCGGGCGCGGCGTCACGCACAACCTGCTGCCAGGGCAGGACGTGCTCACCGTGCCGACCATGCAGCACAAGCTCGAAGCGCAGTTGCGCGGCCTGGGCAGCGGCTTTCTGCCGCTGTCGCTCGCGCAACCCTTCATCAACGCCGGGCGCCTGGTGGTGAAAACCGTGCAGAGACCCAATCGCACCCTGCGCGTGTCCTACGCCTGGCGCCAGCCCCGCAGCGCGGGCGATGCCGGCCGCGCGCTGCGCTGGTGGCTGGACCGCCTGCAGCATCCCAAGACACGCAGCGCGCTGCTGAACAACCACCACCAGATTTAGTTAGGCTGATTCTCCAGAGCAACTGATACAGTCAGCCACACACCCATCATCCAACGCGCCAAGAGACATGACGAACACCAGAAGCCCACGCGCAACCCAAGCCACGAAGAACACCCGCTCCAAAGCCCGCGGCGCGGCGGCCACGCCTCTGCACTTCGCCGTGGTCGGCGGCGGCATGGCGGGGGTGGTGTGCGCGCGCACGCTGGTGCAGGCGGGGCATCGGGTCACGCTGTTCGAGCGAAGCCGTGAGTTCGGCGGCCGCATGGCCACGCGCCGCACCGAGTTCGGCGGCTTCGACCACGGCGCGCAGTACTTCACCGTGCGCGATGCGCGCTTCGACGCCGCGCTGCGCAGCACCAACGCCACCGCCGTCGTGCGCCCCTGGAGCGCCAGCACCGTGCGCGTGCTCGACGAACTCGGCCGCGTGCTGGCCAGCGCGCCGCCCCCCACCGAACCGCATTTCGTGGCCTCGCCCGGCATGAGCGCCCTGGTCAACCTCTGGGCGCAGCCCCTGGCGCACCCCGAGCTGCACGGCGGCCTGCTGGCCCGCACGCTGCTGGAAACCTCCGTCACGCGCGTCGAGCGCGACGCGCTGCACCCCGAGCAATGGCAACTGCGCGCCGAAGACACGCAGGGCGGCCAGCAGGTGCTGGGCGGCTTCGACCGCGTGGTGCTGGCCATGCCGCACCCGCAAGTCCACGACCTGCTGCTCGCCTCGGGCCTGGCACCCGAGCTTCGCCAGGCACTCACCCCGGTCCATGTGGCGCCGTGCTGGACGCTGATGGTGGCCTACCCCCAGGCCATGCAGCCCGGCCTGCCCCACCTCGGCCCGCAATGGAACGCCGCGCGCAGCACGCACCACCGCATCAGCTGGCTGGCGCGCGAATCCAGCAAACCCGGGCGCGACCCCATCGAACGCTGGACCGTCCAGGCCAGCCCCGCGTGGTCCACCAAGCACCTGGAAGACGACGCCGAGCGCGCCAAGGGCAAGCTGCTCAAGGGCTTCGCCGAAATCACCGGCATCCGTGCCACGCCCACGCACGCCGTGGCGCACCGCTGGCGCTTTGCCCAGACGCAGACGCCGCTGGGCCAGAGCCACCTGCTCGACAAGGCACTGGGCATCGGCGCCTGCGGCGACTGGTGCCTGGGCCACCGCGTCGAAGACGCCTTCGTCTCCGGCCTGGAGATGGCGCTCGCCATCGCCTGAGTCCGTTCGGACTCGGGCCAGGACGGCCATGTACCGAGGTCGTTTCGCCCCTTCACCCACGGGCCCGCTGCATGCGGGCTCACTGGTCGCCGCGCTCGCCAGCTGGCTCGACGCCCGCGCCCACGGCGGCGTGTGGCTGGTGCGCATCGAGGACGTGGACACGCCCCGCTGCGTGCCCGGCGCCGACGACACCATCCTGCGCCAGCTGGCCGCCTGCGGCCTGGTCAGCGACGAGCCGGTGGTCTGGCAAACACAGCGCGGCCCGCGCTACCAGCAGATGCTGGACCAGCTGGTGACACTGGGTCGCGCCTACCCCTGCGCCTGCTCTCGCAAGGACATCGAGGCCACACTGCAGGCCCAGGGGCTCGTGCGCGAACGCCACCACATCGCGGTCTACCCCGGCACCTGCCGGCCCGAGCGGGGCGGCCTGCACGGCCAACCCGCCAGGGCCTGGCGCTTCGCCATCGATCCCGCGCACAGCATCGTGCGCTGGACCGATCGCCAACTCGGCCCGCAGGCGCAGGACGTGGCCACCGAAGTCGGCGACTTCGTGCTCAAGCGCGCCGACGGCCTCTGGGCCTACCAGCTCGCGGTGGTCGTGGACGACGCGGCGCAGGACATCACGCACGTGGTGCGCGGCGAGGACCTGGCCGACAACACGGCGCGGCAGATCCAGCTGCAACTGGCCCTGGGCCTGCCCACGCCAGCCTACCGGCACACCCCGCTGGTGCTCGGCGACAACGGTGAAAAGCTCAGCAAGCAGAACGGCGCGCAACCGCTGGATCTGAGCGACCCTTCGATGGCGCTGGTGCAGGCCGCCCGGGCCCTCGGGCTGCCGGCGCCCGGGCGCGACACGGTGGCCAACCTGCTCGCGGCGTGGACCCAGGCCTGGCCCGCCTAAAATTCATCCCTTCCCCGACCGACCGTTCCCGATGACCGACCCCCGCC
>NZ_JBWKZH010000112.1:0-9327 GCF_059424305.1 Hydrogenophaga sp. GW456-12-10-14-TSB4
GTGGAGGAGGGGCCGCTGCGGGCGGGCTCGGCGCGGGTCTGATCGCCGGGGAAGTCATCCACAACTGAGGTCGGTCTCGAGAGCCCGCACTTGGTGCATCATGGGCGCCTGCGCTGCGCCGCCGACAACCGGGTCGGCCGGTGGAAGCGCAACCATCCGAGGGAATCCCCATGAATGCAGCCAAGCTGGTCGGTCTCGTTCTCATCGTCGCCGGTGTGCTCGGCCTGGTGTACGGCAGCTTCAGCTACACCAAGGACACGGAAGCGGTGAAGCTGGGGCCGCTGGAGCTGTCGGTGAAGCAGAAGGAAACCGTCAATGTGCCGGTGTGGGCCGGGGTTGGCGCCATCGTGGTGGGCGCGGCCTTGCTGGTGCTGGGTGGCAAGAAAGGTTGAGACGGGCTGTTCTTGGGGCGGTCCTGGCGCTGGCGACCGCCGGGGCACTGGGGGCCGCGGCTGACGAACCCACGGTGTACGCCGCGCGGGTCAGCCGCGTGTTCGACGGTGACACGCTGTGGGTCAAGCCGCTGGACGGCGGGCGCTACCGCAAGCTGCGCATCGACGGCATCGACGCACCCGAGATCTGCCAGACCGGCGGCACCGCCTCGCGCGATGCCCTGGCCCGGCGGGTGCTGAACCAGGTGGTGGCGGTGAGCGTGCGCCACCACGACGACTACGGGCGCGGCTTGGCCCGGCTCACGCACCAGGGGGACGACATCGCCGCCTGGATGGTGGTGCAGGGCCAGGCCTGGTCCTACCGCTGGCGCCGCAGCCTGGGGCCGTTCGAGGACGAAGAGGCGCGCGCGAGGCAGGGGCGAAAAGGGCTGTTTGCCGAAGCGTCGGCCGAGTTGCCGCGCGAGTTCCGCCAGCGCCACGGGCCTTGCCCGCTGCCCTGACCCGGCGCGGTCAGTGGGGCTGGCCGCAGACCGCGCATTGCGGGTTCTGCGGCAGCGAGATCGGCGTGAACGCCAGGTCGCGCCCGTCGATCATCAGCAGCTTGCCGGTGAGGCGCGATCCCAGCCCGGTCAGCAGCTTGAGCGCCTCGGCCGCCTGCATCGTGCCCACGATGCCCACCAGCGGCGCGAACACGCCCATGGTGGCGCACAGGGCCTCTTCCACGCCCGCGTCCTCGGGGAACACGCAGGCATAGCAGGGGTTGCCCGGGGTGCGGGTGTCGAACACGCTGAGCTGGCCGTCCATGCGGATCGCCGCGCCCGACACCAGCGGCTTGCGGTGCGCCACGCAGGCGCGGTTGATGGCATGGCGGGTGGCGAAGTTGTCGGTGCAGTCGAGCACCACATCGGCTTGCGCGACCAGCGCGTCGAGCAGCGCCGCGTCGGCCCGTGTGGTGACGGTGGTCACGCGCACGTCCGGGTTGATGGCGGCGATCGCCTCGCGCGCCGACTCGGCCTTGAGGTGGCCCACGCGTGCCAGGTTGTGGGCGATCTGCCGCTGCAGGTTGGTCTCGTCCACGGTGTCGTGGTCCACCAGCGTGATGTGGCCCACCCCCGCGCTGCCCAGGTAGAGCGCCACGGGAGAGCCCAGGCCGCCGGCACCGATCACCAGCGCATGCGAGGCCAACAGGGCCTCCTGGCCTTCGACCCCGAGTTCGTTGAGCAGGATGTGGCGCGAGTAGCGCAGCAGCTGGGCGTCGTCCAAGGCGCTGACCGCGGGCGGTGGCCGCCCGCGGGGTCCATCAGTTTTCTTTTTTCTCTTCGGTGCGCACCGACAGCGTCTTGCTGACCAGCACCGGCTGACCCTTGAGCTGGTTGAGGGCTTGCATCAGCTGGAAGTCCTTGTCGGTGCCGAACTCGGGCACGAGGCGCTGGTTCGGGTTCTTCTTGGCTTCCTCTTCCAGGCGCTTGCGCGCGGCCTCGCGGGCCTCGTCGCGCTGCTGTTCGGCGACGCGCTGCGCATCGGTCATGCCCTGGTCGCCCTTGGCGGCCTCGGTGCCGTTGTTCAGGTGCTTCTGCAGATCGGCTTCGCGCGTGCGCAACGCCGCGAACACGTTGCCTTCGGGGGTCTCATCGACCATCACGTCGGGCACGATGCCCTTGGCCTGGATCGAGTTGCCCGACGGTGTGTAGTAGCGCGCCGTGGTGAGCTTGAGGCCCGTGTCGGGGCCGAGCGGGCGCACCGTCTGCACCGAGCCCTTGCCGAAGGTCTGGCTGCCCAGGATGGTGGCGCGTTTGTGGTCCTGCAGGGCGCCGGCCACGATCTCGCTGGCCGAGGCCGAGCCTTCGTTGACCAGCACCACCAGCGGCAGGCGCTTGAGCGCACCCTGGGTGTTGTCGGTCAGGCGCTTGATCGGGTCGGTGCCGCCGCGGCGCAGGTAGTGCTGCGGCGTGGCCTTGTAGGTGAACTTGCTGTCTTCGAGCTGGCCGTTGGTCGAGACCACGGTCACGTTCTCGGGCAGGAAGGCGGCGGACAGCGCGACGGCCGCGTCGAGCAGGCCGCCCGGGTCGTTGCGCAGGTCAAGCACCAGGCCCTTGAGGTTCGGGTCCGCCTTGTAGATGTCTTCCATCTTGCGGGCGAAGTCTTCGATCGTGCGCTCCTGGAACTGCGACACGCGCACCCAGGCGTAACCGGGCTCCACCACACGCGACTTCACGCTCTGCGTCTTGATTTCCTCGCGCGTGATCGTCACGGGGAAGCTGCGGTTCTCGTCCTTGCGGTAGATGTTGAGCAGCACCTTGGTGCGGGGCTCGCCGCGCATGAGCTTGACGGCGTCGTTGATGCTCAGGCCCTTGACCTGGGTGTCGTCGATCTTGGTGATCAGGTCGCCGGTCTTGAGGCCGGCGCGGAAGGCCGGGGAGTCCTCGATCGGCGAGACCACCTTGACCAGGCCGTCTTCCATCGTGATCTCAATGCCCACGCCGACGAAGCGCCCGCTGGTGCCTTCGCGGAATTCCTTGAACGACTTCTTGTCGAAGTACTGGGAGTGCGGGTCCAGGCTGGCGACCATGCCCGAAATGGCTTCGGAGATCAGCTTCTTCTCGTCCACCGGCTCCACGTAGTCGCTCTTGACCATGCCGAAGACGGCCGCGAGCTGCTGCAGCTCTTCCAGCGGCAACGGGGCCAGCGCGCCGCGCGCGACGGCCTGCAATTGCACCGTGGTCAACGCGCCGGCGACCACGCCAATGGCCACCCAGCCTGCAATCTTCAGCTTGTGACTCACCTGTTTTGCCATCGAAATACCCCAGTAAAAAAGCCCGTGCAGGGCCTGCGGGACCCTCTCGGGTCAATATACACCTTGGAGCATGGCGAAATGCTTCGGTTCCCGGGGGCCCCACATGGTATTCCCCGGGAGGGCGTGACGGATCGCCGGTTTCAGGCCTTGCCCTGCGCCGCCACCGCCGCAGCGGCCTTGGCCGCCGCTTCGGCGTCGCCCAGGTAGTAGTGCCGGATCGGTTTCAGATCGGCGTCGAGCTCGTACACCAGCGGAATGCCGTTCGGGATGTTCACGCCGACGATGTCGTTGTCGGAAATGCCGTCGAGGTACTTCACCAGGGCGCGGATGCTGTTGCCGTGCGCCGCCACCACCACCCGTTTGCCGGCCTTGATCGCCGGCGCCATGGCTTCGTTCCAGAACGGCAAGACGCGTGCCACCGTGTCCTTCAGGCATTCGGTGAGCGGAATCTCTTCGGGCTTGAGCCGGTCGTAGCGGCGGTCGCTGCGCTCGCTGCGCGGGTCCGTGGCCTCCAGGGCGGGCGGCGGCGTGTCGTAGCTGCGCCGCCAGACCAGCACCTGCTCGTCGCCGTACTGCTTGGCCATGTCGGCCTTGTTCAGGCCCTGCAATGCACCATAGTGGCGCTCGTTGAGGCGCCAGCTGTGCACCACCGGCAGCCAGGTGCGGTCCATCTCGTCGAGGGCGTGCCACAGCGTGCGCGTGGCGCGCTTGAGCACACTGGTGTAGGCCAGGTCGAAGTCGTAGCCTTCGGCCTTGAGCAGCCGGCCGGCATTCTTGGCCTGCTCCAGGCCGGTGGCGGTGAGGTCCACGTCGGTCCAGCCGGTGAAGCGGTTTTCCAGGTTCCAGGTGGATTCGCCATGGCGAATCAGGACGAGTTTGTACATGGGCAAGGCGTGCGTTGAAGAGCGGAAATGGGGACGGACGGGGGGATCACAAGCCGGCAAACCGGCCTGGCGGGCGATGTGCCACGGGACCTGATCGGCGCGACACAGCCAAGCATTCTAAAATCCCGGGCTTACTCGAAAGGTGTATCTGTGAGTTTCTTTATTGAAAACTGGGTTCTGATTGCCGTGGCCATCACGTCCGGGGCCTTCCTGCTCTGGCCCCTGGCCTCTGCCGGCGGTCGTGCGGGGTCGCTCAACACGACCGAAGCCGTGCAGCTCATGAACCGCGACAAGGCGGTGGTGGTGGATGTGCGCGATGCCGCCGGTTTTGCGTCCGGCCACGTGATCGGCGCGAAAAACCTGCCCCTGGCCGAGCTGGAGGCCAAGCTGGCCACCACGGTCAAGAACAAGGCGCTGCCGCTGATCTTCGTGTGCGCCAACGGCGCGAGCGCGAACAAGGGCGTGGCCATCGCCAAGAAGCTGGGCTACGAGAACGCGCATGCCCTGACCGGTGGCATGGGCGCCTGGCGCACGGCCAACCTGCCCGTGGAAAAAGCCTGATCATTCAAGCTTGTTCTCACCAGGGTTGACAGGATTTCCGCATGGCCAAGGTCAAGATGTTCACCAGCGCGTACTGCCCGTATTGCAGCCGGGCCCGGGCCCTGCTCGACCGGCGGGGCGTGTCCGACCTGGAAGAGGTGTACGTGGACGGCAAGCCCGAACTGCGCGCACAGATGACCCAGCTCACCGGGCGCACCAGCGTGCCGCAGATCTTCATCGGGGACACCCATGTGGGTGGCTGCGACGACCTGCATGCGCTCGACGGGCGCGGCGGCCTGGTGCCCATGCTGCAGGCCTGAGTCACGAAGCCGCCTTGCCGGGCTGACATAATCCCGGACAGTGCCCGCCGCAGGGACTTCGATCCCCGGCGGGTTTGTTTTTTCCTCCCCGAATCTTTCGAGACACCACCATGGCAGAAAACCAGGACCCCATCTTCCAGATCCAGCGCGTCTACCTCAAGGAAGCGTCCCTGGAGCAGCCCAATTCCCCCGCCATCCTGCTGGAGCAGGAGCAGCCCACGGTGGACATCCAGCTCGGCGTGGAAGCCGGCCCGGTGGCCGATGGCGTGTACGAGATCTGCGTCACCGCCACGGTGACGACCAAGATCAAGGACAAGACCGTGTTCCTGGTCGAAGCCAAGCAGGCCGGCATCTTCGAGATCCGCAACCTGCCGCAGGACCAGATGGGCCCGATCATGGGCATCGCCTGCCCGCAGATCGTCTACCCCTACCTGCGCAGCAACGTGGCCGACATCGTCCAGCGCGGCGGTTTCCCGCCGGTGCACCTGGCCGAAATCAACTTCCAGGCCATGTACGAGCAGCAACAGGCACAAGCCGCCGACGACGCTCCGCGCATCGTCACGCAGTAAGTCCTCTCGCCGGGGACCCATGAACATCGTCGTGCTCGGAGCGGGCGCCTGGGGCACCGCACTGGCCATCGGCGCGGCTGTCCAGGGCGGCGAGTCCCGTCGGGTGACGCTGTGGGCGCGCGATGCGCGCCAGGCCGATGAGATGCGCGCGCAGCGCGAGAACCGGCGCTACCTGCCGGGCGTCGTGCTGCCGCCCCCGGTGACGATCGATGCCGGCCCGCTGGATGCGTCCTCCAAAGCACTGGCGCAGGCCGACCTGGTGATCATCGGCACGCCCATGTCGGGCCTGCGCGGCATGTTGCAGCTGCTGGCGTCGCATCCCGCGCCCGTGGCCTGGCTCTGCAAGGGCTTCGAGGCGCCGCGCGAGGGCGATCCGACCCGCGGCCTGATGGGACACGAGGTGCGGGCCCAGGTGGCGCCGCAGCTCAAGGCCGGGGTGCTCAGCGGCCCCAGCTTTGCGCAGGAGGTGGCCCGAGGCCAGCCGACCGCGCTGGTGGCCGCGAGCGAACACGCCGGCGTGCGCGACGCGCTGGTGGCTGCGTTCCACAGTTCCACGCTGCGCGTGTACGCCAACGAGGACATCGTGGGCGTCGAAGTCGGCGGTGCGGTGAAGAACGTGTTGGCGATCGCCACCGGCCTGTGCGACGGCCTGGACCTGGGCCTGAACGCACGCGCCGCGCTGGTCACGCGCGGGCTGGCCGAAATGACGCGGCTGGGCCTGGCGCTGGGCGCGCGCGCCGAAACTTTCATGGGCCTGTCGGGCCTGGGCGATCTCGTGCTCACCGCCACCGGCGACCTTTCGCGCAACCGCCGCGTGGGCCAGTTGCTGGCCCAGGGCCTGAGCCTTCAGCAGGCGGTGGATTCGCTGGGGCACGTCGCCGAAGGCGTGTACAGCGCCCGCACCGTGGTGCAGCGCGCGCGCCTGCTGGGGGTGGACATGCCGATCAGCGAGGGCGTGGTGGCGCTGCTGGAGGGCCGGCTGCAGCCGGCGCAGGCCGTGGCCGCGCTCATGGGCCGCGACCCGAAGGAAGAAGGCCTTTAGGGCGTGCAGCCCTCGGGCTTGAACACGCGCTCGGTCGAGGCCGGATGGCGGGCCAGCGCGGCGGCCGGCCGGCGCGGGCGGCGCACCAGTTCACCGCCGCAGTTCGGGCAGGTGTGGTTCAGGCGGGTGTCGGCACAGTCGCTGCAGAACGTGCATTCAAAGGTGCAGATGCGCGCCTCGGTGCTCTCGTTGGGCAGGTCCCGGTTGCAGCATTCGCAGTTGGGTCGCAGTTGCAGCATGGCGCAAGCTCCGGTGCTCAGATTTCAAAGTTGTCGATCAGGCGCGTCTTGCCCAGGCGCGCGGCGCCCAGCACCACCAGCGGGTCGCCGGCCTGCGGCGCCTGCAGGTCGGCGCGGCGTCGCACGGTGAGGTAGTCGGGCTGCCAGCCGCGCGCGGCCAGTTCCTTCATGGCGCGTTCTTCCAGCGCCGGCAGGCGCCGCGCCAGGCCGTCGGCGGCGGCCAGGGCGTCGCGCCCCAGGGCCCGCAGGGCCAGCGACAGCTGCACCGCTTCGGCCCGCTCGGTCTCGCTCAGGTAGCCGTTGCGCGAGCTCAGCGCCAGGCCGTCGGCGGCGCGCCGGGTCGGCACGCTCACGATGTTCACCGGCAGGGCGAACTGCTGCGCCATGCGGCGCACCACCATCTGCTGCTGGTAGTCCTTCTGCCCGAAGACCGCGTGGCGCGGGCCCTTGGCCTCGGTCAGTACGCACTGGAACAGCTTCATCACCACGGTGCACACCCCGGTGAAGAAACCGGGCCGGAAATGGCCTTCGAGGATGTCGGCCAGTTCGGCCGGCGGCTGCACCTTGAAGCCCTGGGGCTCGGGGTAGAGGTCCTTTTCCGACGGGGCAAACACCACGTCGCAGCCTTCGGCGGCGAGCTTGTCGCAGTCGGCCTGCAGGGTGCGCGGGTAGGTGTCGAAGTCCTCGTGCGGCGCAAACTGCAGGCGGTTGACGAAGATGCTGGCCACGGTCACGTCGCCCAGGGGTTTGGCGGCGCGGATCAGATCCAGATGGCCGGCGTGCAGGTTGCCCATGGTGGGCACCAGGGCCGGTGCGTTGAACGGCCGCAGCGTGGCGCGCAGCTCTTCGATGGTGTGAACGAGTTTCATGGGTTGATCAGATGGGGGCGAAGCGGCCAGCCGGATGGCATTATCGCCGCGCTCTCAGGGGCGTGCGGCGTGTTGCAGGACGTCGCCCAGCGAGTGGGCCTGCGGCGCATACCACTGCATCGCCGCGCCGCAGAGGATCAGAAAGAGGGCGGTCAACAGAAAAGGCCCGGCCGTGCGCTGCACCGCGGACTCGATCCAGTGCCGGGATTCCAGGCCGCGCAGGCGGCGGTACAGCGTGGCGGCCAGCGCGCCATCGAGCAGCAGTTCGGCGAACAGCACCGGGGCCGCGTACACCACGTACAGCGACGAGAGCGCCAGCCCGATGGCGAACATCACCACGACCAGCGGAATCGCGAATTCGTCGGCATCGGCGACCGAGCCCAGGCTGTCGCCCAGCGGGTTCGTGACCGTGTCCGGCGCATCGAAGCTGGCGGAGGCGCCGCCACCGGCGAAATCCCCGCCGCCCCCGGAAACCGGGGTGGGCAGGGCCGCGCCGTCGGGCGTGCCGCCTGTGTCGCCAAGCCCTCCAGGTGCGTCGATGTAGTCCTGCGCTTTCGTGCGCAGCCACAGCCACAACAGGGCCAGGAAGACGAGGTAGGCCGCCCCCAGCGCCAGCGGGTAGCGCAACCACATGGTCTGCAGGCCGGCCTGCAGCAACAGGAAGGAGGCCAGCAGGCCGGCGGCGCCGGTCAGGGCCACCAGCAGCGCCATCTGCGCGCGCGGCCAGGTGTGGCGTTCCAGGTGCTGTTGCAAGCCCCGAACCAGCCGGGAGCGGTTCATGGGCTGCGGCGGCCTTCGATTCACCAGGCGTGCAGGCTGTCGTCGGGGAAGCTGCCGTCTTTCACGGCGGCCACGTAGGCGGCCATGGCGTCGCGCACGCTGCTGGCGCCTTCCATGAAGTTGCGCACGAACTTCGGGTTCTTGCCCAGGTTGACGCCCAGCATGTCGTGCATCACCAGCACCTGGCCCGCCGTGCCCTTGCCCGCGCCGATGCCGATGGTGTGGCAATGCGGCAACTGGCCGGTGATCTCGGCCGACAGCGCGGCCGGCACCATTTCGAGCACCAGCATGGTGGCGCCGGCGTCCTGCAGCTCCAGCGCGTGGCGCTTGAGCGTGAGCGCAGCCGCGTCGCCGCGGCCCTGCACGCGGTAGCCGCCCAGCGCGTGCACGGTCTGCGGGGTCAGGCCCAGGTGGGCGCACACGGGGATGCCGCGTTCGACCAGGAAGCGCACGGTCTCGGCCGTCCAGCCGCCGCCTTCGAGCTTGATCATGTGGGCGCCGGCGTGCACCAGTTGCGCCGCGCTGCGCATCGCCTGTTCCTTGGACTCGTGGTAGCTGCCGAACGGCAGGTCACCGAGCAGCCAGGCCGTGCCCTGCACGCGGCGCAGGCCGCGCGCCACGCTCTCCACGTGGTAGGCCATGGTCTCCAGCGTCACGCCGGCGGTGCTGGCCAGGCCCTGGCACACCATGCCCAGCGAATCGCCCACCAGGATGCATTCCACGCCGGCGGCATCGGCCACGGCGGCGAAGGTCGCGTCGTAGGCGGTGAGCATGGTGATCTTCTCGCCGCGCTCGCGCATCTCGTTCAGCCGGGGCAGGCTCACGGGCTTGCGCTGGGGCAGGGGCGAGGCCGCCGGCAGGGTGCCGTACGGGGTGGCCATGGGCGTGGGGTTTGTGG
>NZ_JBWKZH010000113.1:0-9187 GCF_059424305.1 Hydrogenophaga sp. GW456-12-10-14-TSB4
AAGCGGGGGCGGGAGGGCAGGTGGCATGATACCGGGATGACCCTGAAAGAGCGCCTGCGGGCCCTTGAAACCCTGGCGCGCGCCCTGTGGCGCGACGCCCTGAATTTTCCGTGGCGCAACACGGCGCTGACGCTGCGCGAGCGCTTCCGCGAGGACCGCCTGGGCGTCACCGCCAGCTCGCTGACCTTCACCACCACCATCTCGCTGGTGCCGCTGTTCACCGTCGCGCTGGCGATCTTCAGCGCCTTCCCGATGTTCGACCGCCTGCAGCTCACCCTGCAGCGCTGGCTGGTTCAAAGCCTGGTGCCGCCCGACATCGCCAAGCAGGTGTTCAGCTACCTCAACCAGTTCGCCAACAAGGCCGGGCAGATGGGCTGGGCCGGGGCGCTGGTGCTGCTGGTGACCGCGCTGGCCCTCATCCTGACGATCGACCGCAAGCTCAACGACATCTGGCGCGTGCGCCAGACGCGCTCGCTGACCCAGCGCGTGCTGGTGTACTGGGCGGTGCTCACCCTGGGTCCGCTGCTGCTGGCCGGCAGCCTGGCGGCCACCTCCTACGCCGTCACCGCCTCGCGCGGCGTGGTCTCGGGCCTGCCCGGGGGCGTGCGCTTCCTGCTCGATGCCTCCCAGTTCGTGCTGCTCACCGGCGGGCTGGCCGCGCTCTACCGCTACGTGCCCAACACCCGGGTGCGCTGGAGCCATGCGCTGTCGGGCGCCGTGTTCGTGGGCGTGGGGCTGGAGCTGGCAAAGAAGGTGTTGGCCTGGTACCTGGCCCAGGTGCCGACCTACTCGGTGGTCTACGGCACCTTTGCCACCGTGCCCATCCTGCTGGTGTGGTTCTACGTGGCCTGGGTGATCGTGCTGCTGGGGGCGGTGGTGGCCGCCTACCTGCCCAGCCTTCTCTCGGGCATTGCGCGGCGCAGCGACACCCCGGGCTGGAGCTTCCAGCTGGCGCTGGAGGTGCTGGCGCAACTGCAACTGGCGCGCGACACCGTGCCCAAAGGCCTGAGCCTGGAGGCCCTGGCCCAGGTGCTGCGGGTGGACGCCCTGCAGCTCGAAGAACCAGTGGCCGTGATGGTCAAGCTGGACTGGCTGGGCCGGCTCGATGAGGACGGCGAGCGCTATGTGCTGCTGACCGACCTCGCCATGACGCCGGTGGCGCCGCTGGTGGAACGGCTGCTGCTCGCCCACCAGCCGCACACCGCGCGCTTCTGGTCCGAGAGCCGCTGGATGGACCTCTCGGTCGCGCAGGCCGTCTCGGCCACGCCGGCCCTGCCCGGCGGCGCGCGCGAGACGGTGGGCGAACCGTCGGTCGCCTCGGGCTAAAAGGCCGCGTTCAGGTGGTGGTGAAGGGGGCGCGCAGAAAGCCGCGGAACCGCGCCCGCCCGCCGCGCATGGGCGCTTCGGTGAGCCGATAGCCTGGGAAGCGCCGCAGGAAGCGGCCGATGGCGATGCGCCCCTCCAGCCGCGCCAGGCTCAGGCCCGCGCACTGGTGGATGCCGAAGCCGAAGGCCAGGTGCTTGTTGCCTTCGCGCGCCAGATTCAGCACCTCGGGGTCGGCGAACTGCGCCGGATCGCGGTTGGCCGCGCCGATGCACAGCGTCACCAGCGTGCCGGCCGGCAAGTCCACACCGCCGACCTGGGTGTCCTGCAGGGCGCGCCGGTTGCCCAACTGGTTGGACGACTCGAAGCGCAGGAATTCGTCGACCGCGCGGCTGAGCACCGCTTCCTCGGCGCCGGCATCGCCCGCCGTGGCCTGCAGCTCGCGCAGCAGGCCCGCACGGGCCTCGGGAAACTCCTGCAGCGAGACCAGGCCGTTGCCGATCAGGTTGGTGGTGGTTTCATGGCCGGCGTTGAGCAGGAAGATGCAGTTCTGCAGCAGCTCCACCTCGCTGAGCTGCTCGCCGTTGGCCTCGCCCTGGATCAGCCGCGTGAGCACGTCGCGCTCCGGGTCGCCGGGGCGCTGGCGGCGCGCGGCCACCAGGGTGCGCAGGTAGGCGGTCATCTCGGTCACGGCCTGGTTGCCGCTGGCGTGCTGCTGCGGCGTGAGCGTGGGCTCCAGCGCGCCCAGGATGGCGAGCGACCAGGCTCGCAGCGGGCCGCGGTCTTCGTGCGGCACGTCGAGCAGGTTGCCGATGATCTCCACCGGGATGGCCGAAGCGAAGTCCTCGATCAGGTCGCCGCCGCCGCGCGCGTCCAGCTCGTCGAGCAGCTGGTCCACCAGCGCCGTCAGGCCCGGCTCCATTTCGGCGATGGCGCGGCGCGTGAGCGCGCCCATGATGAGCCGGCGCACGCGCGTGTGCAGCGGCGGGTCGTTGAACACCAGGCTGGTGGTGTGGTGCTCGAACAGGGCCGAATCCGCGCCGTACTTGGGCGCGAACTCCACGTGCTTGTCGGAGCTGAAGGCGTGCGCGTCGCGGTACACCGCCACCAGATCGGCGCAGCGTGTGAGGAACACCGAGCCGTCGGGCATGCGGCGCACCGGCTGGCGCTCGCGCAGCGCGGCGTAGACCGGGTAGGGGTTGGCCAGGAAGTCGGCGGGCAGGGCGCGCAGGTCGAACTGGTCGGCGATCTCCTGCGCGCGCGCAGCGGTCATGGGCGGTGTGATCGGGGTCGGCATGGTCCGCGCATTGTGGCAGCGCAAAAGCATGGACGAAATGGGCTTGCAATCGCGAGAGGGCGGCGTAGCATGAGTCGCGCCCTTGTTCACCTGAGGAGTTGCCATGTTCCAGCGTCCCCTGCGCGGCGTGCTGATCGCTGCGATGCTTCTCTTCCTGCTGGCCGTTGCCCTGCTCGCGGCGCTGCCGCTGCGCCCCGCCTCGGCCCAGACCAAGAACATCATGGAAGCGCCGGCCTGCCAGTGCTCGGCGCCGACGTCCGTGGTGTCGGGCGGTACCCGCCTGGTGCACTGCGTCTGCGGCGGCATGTCCTGCGTGATGAGCGTGCCGCCCGGCGGCAGCAGGGACACCGGCCAGCTGCAGTGCGTGAAGTAGCCGCCCGAGGGGCGGCGCTTCAGCGGTTCAGGAAATCGCGGATCGCGAACAGCGTGGCGTCGGGCGTCTCGGTCATCTGGTGGTGACCCACCGGCAGCGTGGCGATGCTCACCGCCTTGCCGGCCGTGCGCGCGGCCTGCACCAGCATCTGGGCGGCCTTGGGGTTGGTCATCTGGTCCAGCCCGCCGAGCACGAAGAGCACCGGGCAGGTGATCTGCGCGATGGCGGCCTCACCGCCGGCGTAGCGGTCGCAGGCCACGAAGCCACGGTGGAACACGTTGACCTGGGCGTTGCTGCGCAGCACGCGCCGGCCCAGCGCCATGCTCGACCCATAGACCCAGGTGCCCGGGCCGAGCGCCGAGGGCGGTGCGGCCAGGGTGCTGCGGCTGAACACGTTCACCATGGTGAGCGCCTTCTCCGGCTCGTTGAGCGAGGCTTCGATCAGCGCGGGCGAGACCTTCATGGGGTAGGCCGTGCCCACCAGCACCAGGTGGCTCACACGCGCCTGAAGGCGCGCGGCCGATTCGAGTGCGATCAGCGAGCCCCAGCTGTGGCCCACCAGAGCGGCCTTCTGCACGCCGGCGGCGTCGAGCAGGGCGGCCACGAAGCCGGCGGCGTCTTCCACCGAGGCGGGGGCCTCGCCCTCGCTCTTGCAGTGGCCGGGCAGGTCCACCGCGAGCACGTTCCAGCCGTGGTGGGCCAGGTAGCGGCTCTGCAGGATCCAGACGCTGTGGTCGTTGATCACGCCGTGGAGGAACACCACGGTGGGCTTGGCGGCATCGAAGGGCTTGCCGCCGGTGTAGCAGTAGGTGCTCGCGCCATTGACTTGCAGGTACATGGTCAGGCCCCTGCCTTTTCTGCGGCCTTGAGCGCGCGCTTCAAATCGTCGATCAGGTCGTCCGGGTCTTCCAGGCCGATGGACAGGCGGATCGTGCCGGGGCCGATGCCACCGGCCGCCAGCGCCTCGTCGCTCATGCGGAAGTGCGTGGTGCTGGCCGGGTGGATCACCAGCGAGCGGCAGTCGCCCACGTTGGCCAGGTGGCTGAAGATCTTGAGCGCTTCGATGAAGGCCTTGCCCTGGGCGCGGCTGCCCTTGATGTCGAAGCTGAACACCGAGCCCGCGCCCTTCGCGCCGAAGCGCAACAGCTTTTCGGCCAGGGCATGGCTGGGGTGGCTCTCCAGCAGCGGGTGGCCCACGCGGCCCACCAGCGGGTGGCTGGCGAGGAATTGCACCACTTTTTCGGTGTTGCCCATGTGGCGGTCCATGCGCAGCGACAGCGTCTCGATGCCCTGCAGGATCAGCCAGGCGCTGTGCGGGCTCATGCAGGCGCCGAAGTCGCGCAGGCCCTCGCGGCGCGCGCGCAGCAGGAAGGCGCCCACCGTGCTCTCCTCGCTGAACACCATGTTGTGAAAGCCTTCGTAGGCCTCGGTGAGTTCGGGGAATTTGCCCGACTTCTCCCAGTCGAAACTGCCGGCATCGACCACCACGCCGCCGATGACGGTGCCGTGGCCGCTCAGAAACTTGGTGGCCGAGTGGTAGACGATGTCGGCGCCGAGCTCGAAGGGCTTGACGAGGTAGGGCGTTGTAAGGGTCGAGTCCACCAGCAAGGGCGCGCCGGCCTCGTGCGCGATCTGCGAGACGGTGGGAATGTCCAGCACGTCCAGGCCCGGGTTGCCCACGGTCTCGCCGAAGAACAGCTTGGTGTTGGGCCGCACGGCGGCGCGCCAGCCGTCGATGTCGCCCGGTTTGACGAAGGTGGTCTCGATGCCGAAACGGCGCATCGTGTAGTGCAGCAGGTTCTGGCTGCCACCGTACAGGGCGGTGCTGGCCACGATGTGCGAGCCCGCGCCCATCAGCGTGGCCACGGCCAGGTGCAGGGCGGCCTGGCCGCTGGCGGTGGCGATGGCGCCGATGCCGCCCTCCAGCGCGGCCATGCGCTGCTCGAAGACGGCGTTGGTCGGGTTGCTGATGCGGCTGTACACGTGGCCCGCGCGCTCCAGGTTGAACAGGGCGGCGGCGTGGTCGCTGGACTCGAAGACGAACGAGGTCGTGAGGTGGATGGGCACGGCGCGCGCGCCGGTGGTGGGGTCGGGGGCGGCGCCTGCGTGCAGGGCGAGGGTGTCGAAGCCGGGGTCAGCGTAGCCGGACATAGGGTCTCCAGGTGGTGCTTGCCGTTGCGGCGGCCTGAGGCGCGCGCAGTGGTTTTGATTTGTATTGTGGGCTATATTGTCAGCACCCCTGCCCCATGGGGGACACACCAGAATTGAGGAGCACAGCCATGAAAGTCAGCGATATCCTGCGCGTCAAGGGAGGCACGCTGTACACCGTCCAACCCCAGGAAACGCTGGAGCGCGCGATCGAAACCATGTCGCAGTTCGACATCGGTTCGCTGGCCGTGATCGAACACGGCGACCTGGTCGGCATGTTGACCTTCCGCGAAGTCATCCACACGCTGGCCAAGAACGGCGGCTCGCTGGGCGGGCGCACCGTGCGCACCGTGATGGACGACCACCCCATGACCTGCACGCCGCAGACCGAGCTGGAGCAGGTGCGCCCCATGATGCTGGAGCGCCACACCCGCTACATGCCGGTGATGGACAACAAGATGCTCATGGGCGTGATCAGCTTCTACGACGTGGCCAAGGCCGTGGTCGACAGCCAGAACTTCGAGAACAAGATGCTCAAGGCCTACATCCGCGACTGGCCCGAGGAAGAGTCGAGCAAGAACGAGCCGAACTTCCCCTGAGCCCGGCCGGGCCCCCTGCCAGACGCCCCGCGAGCCGGGGCGTTTTGCTGTCCGGGGCTACAATGCCACGGCCCGCGCGCAAGGCGCGAGGCTGCCCGGGGACGGCCCCGGGATCGACGGTTCCACCGCGAGGGACGACCCCGCACTGCTTGTGAAAGTGGGTGCCATGGCCAACTTCTTCTCGCGCCGCGTTCAACGCCATCTTCCCCGACAGATTCCCCTGGCCACCTGGGCCCTGCTGCTGGTGGCCTGGGCCGTTGTCGGCCTGTTCGCCCGGTACGGTGCCTCCTGGCTGGCCGCGCCACTGACACCCGGCGTGGCCGGCCTGGCCTTTGCCGTGCTGCTGGCCACCATCGTGGCGGCTTCGTTCGGTGTCGTGCATGAAGCGGACGTCCTCGCGCACCGGCTGGGCGAGCCCTACGGCACGCTCATCCTCACGCTGTCCATCGTGTCCGTCGAGGTGATCCTGATCGCCTCGGTGCTGCTGGGGCCGGGCGAGGCGCCCACGATCGGGCGCGACTCGATCTTTGCCGTCCTCATGATCATCCTCAACCTCGTGATGGGGCTGTGCCTGGTCGCGGGTGCCGCCCGGCATGGCGAGCAGGAGTTCAACGCGCAGGGCGCCACGGCCTACCTGTCGATGATTGCGGTGTTGACCACGGTGGCGCTGGTGCTGCCCAAGTTCACCGGCTCGGCGGGCGAATACAGCAGCGGGCAGGCCATCGGCATCGGGGCCCTGACCGCTGTGCTGTACGGCGTGTTCCTCTGCAAACAGATCGGTTCGCACAAACGCCTCTTCGTGCAGCCGCCGCCCGGGGCGATGGTGGTGCGCCGCATGGAACGGGTGTCCCGGGAGCCGGCCCGCGCGGACGGGCCGGGCGCCGCCGGCGGTCCTGCCATCTGGGTCCACGCGCTGCTGTTGCTGGCGATGATCGTGCCGATCGTCCTGCTGGGGCACCACCTGGCCGTCGTGCTGGACTACGGCATTGCGGCGGCGGGGGCGCCCGTGGCGGTCGGCGGTGTGCTCATCGCGCTGATCGTCTTCACCCCTGAGTCCCTCACGGCGGTGCGTGCGGCGATGGCCAACGAAATGCAGCGGGCCATCAACCTGTGCCTGGGGGCCTTCGTCTCCACGGTAGGGCTGACGGTGCCCGCGGTGCTGGCCATCGGTCTTTTGAACGGCAAGCAGGTGATCATGGGCGTGTCCCACCTGGACACGGCACTGTTCGTGGCCACCGTGGTCTTGTGCATGCTCACGTTCAACGGCCAGCGCACGTCGTCGCTGCAGGGCTACATGCACCTGGTGCTGTTTGCCGTTTTCGGCTTGCTGCTGTTCTTTCCCTGAGCGGCTCAGCCTTCGCTGGCGTGGATCATGTCGCGCACGCGGGGGTAGATCTGCTGGTTCCATTTGCGCCCGCTGAACACGCCGTAGTGGCCCACGCCGGTCTGCACGTGGTGCGTTTTCATGTAGGGGCGTACGCTGCGGCACAGGTCCTGCGCGGCCACGGTCTGGCCCACCGAGCAGATGTCGTCGCGCTCGCCCTCCACCGTCATCAGGGCGGTGCGGCGGATGGCCGCCGGGTTCACCGGGCGGCCGTGCCAGGTCAGCACGCCGCGCGGCAGGTCGTAGGTCTGGAACACCTTCTCCACCGTCTCCAGGTAGAACTCGGCCGGCAGGTCGTTGACCGCGAGGTACTCCTCGTAGAACGCCTGGATCACGCCGGCCTCTTCGGTGCGGCCGGCCGCCAGATGGTCGTAGATGTGGCGGAAGGACTGCTTGTGCCGGTCCGGGTTCATGCTCATGAAGGCGGTGAGCTGCACGAAGCCGGGGTAGACGCGGCGCATCATGCCGGCGTGCGGGAACGGCACGTGGCTGATCAGGTTTTTCTCGAACCAGTCGATGGGCTTGCTGGTGGCGAGCTTGTTGACCTCGGTGGGGTTGACGCGGCAATCCACCGGGCCGGCCATCAGCGTGAGGCTGCGCGGCTGGGCGGGGTTGTCGTCCTCGGCCATGATGGCCGTGGCGGCGAGCGCGGCCACGCAGGGCTGGCAGACCGCCAGCATGTGGCTGCCCGGGCCCACGGCCTCGGTGAAGCGGATCATGTAGCTGATGTAGTCGTCCAGCGAGAAGGCGCCGTGGCGCAGGGAGACGTCGCGCGCGTTGTGCCAGTCGGTGATGTAGACGTCGTGGTCCTGCAGCAGGGTGCGCGCGGTCTCGCGCAGCAGGGTGGCGAAGTGGCCCGAGAGGGGCGCCACCAGCAGCACCTTGGGCTGGGGCTCGGCGCCTTCCTTGCGAAAGCGCAGCAGGGTGCCGAAGGGTAGGGTGAGCACGGTTTCTTCGGTAACCGGGTACTCGTGTTCACCCACGGTCACGCTGTGGATCTGGTAGGGCGGTCGCGTGTGGGTCAGGCGCAGGCGCGAGATCACGTCGCAGGCGGCGGCCAGTTTGCGCATGACGCTGCCTTCGGTTTCGCGCAGCCAGAGCGCGGCGCTCAGGTGCTGCGCGGTGAGGCGCAGGGGCGAGATCAGGTCGGACTGGAGTTGGTAGGCCTGATACAGCATGGTTTCTTTCCTGGGACAACGTGTCGCATCGCAGGCAAGTTGCGGGCCAGCGGAGACTTGCACCGGCGCGGTGCGTGGTGGGTGCACAGCGATGGCACAGCCCTTGCTCAGAGGATGCCCCCAAGAGGAGCATGTCCATGGCCAAAGCGGTACTCACGATCAGCAGCAAGAACTACGGTGCCTGGGCCTTGCGCGGCTGGTTGATGGCGCGCATGGCGAAGCTGGAGTTCACGGAGAACGTGATTTCGCCGGACGATCCGGCGATGAAGGCGGAGATGCTGTTGCTGTCGGCCTCGATGCGGGTGCCGGCGCTGGAGCACGACGGCATTCATGTGTGGGACACGCTGGCGATCGGGGAGTACCTGAACGAGGTCAAGCCGAAGGCGGGGCTGTTGCCGGCGGATCGGGCGGCGAGGGCGCATTGCCGCGCGATCTGCGGCGAGATGCATTCGGGGTTTTCGGCGATGCGTTCGTCGTTGCCGATGAACATCAAGGCCTCGTTTCCGAATTTCAAGCTGTGGTCGCGCGCGCAGACGGACATCGATCGCATCGAGGCGATCTGGAACGAGTGTCTGGAAACCTATGGCGGGCCTTACCTGTTCGGCGACAAGCCCTGCATGGCGGATGCGATGTTCGCGCCGGTGGTGACACGCTTCATCACCTACGAGGTGGCGATCAGCCCTTCCTGTGTGGCGTATTGCGACACGATCATGGATTTGCCGGCCATGAAGGAGTGGGTGGCGGCTGCGGAGGCCGAGCCCGACGATATCGACGAGTTGGACGCCGAGTTTTAAGTTTCTCTCCTGCACCTCGCGGGATCGACCACCCGGGCGCTCTGCTCCGCGGGTGTCCCCCGGCGGCTGGTGCCGCCTCCTCCTTTACCCC
>NZ_JBWKZH010000114.1:0-8925 GCF_059424305.1 Hydrogenophaga sp. GW456-12-10-14-TSB4
GTGGGGGTAGGGGGCGGGAACGTGCATGCGCGTATTGTGGCAAACGCCTTCTTTCACCGTGTGACGGCCCGGTTCCTCCGGGCAAAGTGGGAAAGTTGACAGGGTGGCCGCGCGCCAGAAAATGCCGGGCGGGTGTGGCGAACTCCACGGTAAGAAGAAAATACTGCTCTGAAGTGGGGTGCCATCCGGCGTGTCCAACGCTATTCTTCGATCAACACTTTTTGTTACTGAGCCGCGAGCGCCTTGGCCGACCACAAGTTCACCCCATGTTGACCACCAAAAAGCCCTCATCGAACAGCTTTGCCAACACCCGGCCCGCTGCCAGCGAGCCCGAGTCGTGGTCGTTGGACGGGCATTGGCCGACCCTGGTGTCCGGCTTGGCCGACCAGGTCACGGAAGGGGTGAGCGCGCTGCAGAACACCATCGACCTGCTGCTGAGCAAGGGGAGCATCAGCCGGCAGGAGCATCGGGCGCTCAGTATCCCGGCCGAGCGCATCAAGCAGTCGGGCGTCAGCGCGCAGCAGATTCACCGCTTCTATGGTGGCCGCATCCGGCAGTCCCATGAAAAGGTGGGCATGGCGGATCTGGTGGAAGGCGTGCTGCAGGAGCGCAAGAAGGAATTCGCCGTGTTGGGTATCGAGATGCGGCGCAAGCTCAAGCCGGTCGAGGTGCTGGTGGACCCGACCGTGGCCCATACCTTTGTCAATGCCGTGCTCGACTGGGGGCTGCCGTTCGGCACCCGGATGGACGTTCGCATGGACACCAACGCCTGGCCGCGGCATGCGCGGCTGCAGGTGCGCGTTTCCAACGACGGCGCGCCGCCGTCCAGCCATGCGTCGACGGACAGCCTGAGCTGGCTGCTGGTGCGCCAGATCGCGCTGGCGGCGGGTGGCATCGAGATCGACCGGCAGGTGACCGAGGACGGGGTGAATTTCACGGCCTTGTTCAGCCGCACGGTGCAGGCGGTGGACGGCATCTCGGCGGTGGATCTCTCGGACGACCATTCCTCGATGTTCAAATCGCTGTCCGGCGTGTATGTGCTGACCATTTCGCCCACACTGCAAATCCGTGCCGACGTGCGCGATGCCCTGCGTGAAATCGGGATCGGCTCGGACAGCGTGGTGGACTTCCGGCAGGCCCGCGAGGCCATCCTCTCCCGCATGCCCAATCTGATCGTGGTGGATGCGTCGATCAAGGAGGAGGGCTTCGATGCGTTCCGCCGCGAGCTGCTGCGCGAGGTCTTCGAGTTTCCCTTTGTCGAGATCTCGCCGGACGACAGCTCCTTCGACATGTCCGGCTTTGGCGAGTTCTCCATGGCCAAGGTGGGTCGCGGCAACATCCGCGAGGCCCTGGGCACGGCGGTGATGTTTGAGCTGGCCAAGATGATGTAGTTTTGCTTACATCAAAAAAAAGAACATAACAATGTCAGAACTGACAGGTGCGCTTGGTTTCCTCTTCTTCTTGGTGTAACATTTCTGTCGAGCCTGCCGAAAGGTGGTCTCCCCGCTTTTCCTCCCTGAGCGGGTGCCTTAGTGTGTGACAGCAAAAAGGCTTCCTGACCCGGCCCGAAAGGCCGGGTTTTTTTTGCCCGGTCCGCTCGGCGGGCCCCCGGGGCTACACTGCCCGGATGCTCTGGGTCAAGTCATTTCACATTGTTTTCGTGGCCAGCTGGTTCGCCGGCTTGTTTTACCTGCCGCGGATTTTCGTGAACCTGGCGATGGTGCCGCCCGAGAGCGTCGCCGAACGTGAGCGCCTGCTTCTCATGGCGCGCAAGCTGCTTCGCTTCACCACCATTCTGGCGGTGCCGGCCCTGGCGCTGGGTCTGTGGCTCTGGCTGGGCTACGGCATCGGCCGGGGTGCCGGCAATGGCTGGATGCACGCCAAGCTCGCGGCGGTGATCCTGATCCTGGGCTACCACCATGCCTGCGGGCGGCTCTTGAAGCGTTTCGTGCAAGGCACGCAGCGGCGCAGCCACGTCTGGTACCGCTGGTTCAACGAGGTGCCTGTGATTCTGCTGGTCGCCGTGGTGGTGCTGGTGGTGGTCAAGCCCTTCTGACGCCTTGAAGACCCGCTCGTCCGCCTGGCCGCTGGCACTGCTGTTTGCCGGCGTGGTGGTGTACGCCAGCCTGTACCCCTTCACCGGGTGGCGTGTGCAGGGCGTGTCGCCGCTGGCTTTTCTGTGGGCACCGTTGCCGCAGTACTGGACCGGTTTCGATATCGCCTCCAACCTGCTGGGCTATGCCCCGCTGGGCTTCCTGCTGAGCGTGGCCATGCTGCGATCGGGCTGGGGCCGGTGGTCGTGGTGGCTGGGCTTCGGGGTGCCGGCGCTGTTGTCCCTGGCGGTCGAGACACTTCAGAACTACCTGCCGATGCGCGTGCCCTCCAACGTGGACTTTGTGCTCAACAGCGCCGGCGCGGCCTTGGGCGCGGTCGGCGCCTGGCTGCTGGAGCGACTGGGAGCGTTGCGCCACTGGAGCCAGTTTCGCGCCAACTGGTTCGAGCCCTCGGCCCATGGCGGCCTGGTGTTGCTGGCGCTCTGGCCATTCGCCTTGCTGTACCCGGTGTCGGTGCCATTCGGCCTGGGCCAGGTCTGGGATCGGCTGGAAGCCGGTCTTGTGCTGCTGCTGGAGGACACCCCTTTTCTGACCTGGGTGCCGGTCCGGCTGGAGGCGCCCGATCCGCTCAGTCCGCTGGCCGAGGCCTTCTGCATCTCGTTGTGCCTGCTGTCGCCGCTGCTGATGGGGTTTTCCGAGATGCGCTCGGTGCTGCGCCGCGCTTTGTTCGTGCTGATGTTCTTCCTGGGTGCGGCGGGTGCCGCGGGCCTGTCTGCCGCGCTCACCTATGGCCCGACCCATGCCTGGGCCTGGGTCAGTCCCCAGGCCACCATGGGCCTGGTCATCGCCTTCCTGCTGGGGTTGGCGTTGCTGGGCCTTTCGCGCAGGCTGTGCATGGTGGTGATGCTGCTCACGTTGGCGGTGTCGCTGACGCTTCTCAACCTCGCGCCCGACAGCCCCTATTTCGCGCAGTCGCTGGAGGTCTGGGAGCAGGGGCGTTTCATCCGCTTCCACGGGATCTCGCAGTGGCTGGGCTGGGTCTGGCCATTCGCTGCGCTCATCTTCGGGCTGAGGGTGGTGGCGCGTGCGCCCGCCGCCGCAGAGCGGCCCACTAAAATTCCGCCATGAGCGAAAACAAGTCCTACTACGAGCGGCACATCTTCTTCTGCCTCAATCAGCGGGAAGGTGGCGAGGCGTCGTGTGCCCAGCACCGGGCGCAGGCGGCGTTCGATCGCTGCAAGTCGCAGGCCAAGGCCCTGGGTCTTTCCGGTGTGGGCAAGGTGCGCGTCAACAAGGCGGGTTGCCTGGACCGTTGCGCCGGCGGCCCGATCGCCGTCGTGTACCCCGAGGCGGTCTGGTACAGCTACGTGGACGAGCACGACATCGATGAAATCGTGCAATCGCACCTGCGCGACGGCGTCGTGGTGCAGCGGTTGCTGACACCGCCGGATGTCGGGCGCTGACACCGGATGAACGCGCAAACCGAATTCCTGTCGATCCCCGGCCCTGCCGGCCGGTTGGAGGTGGCGATCGACCGGCCTGCGGCCGAGGCGCGGGGTGTGGCCGTGATCGCCCATCCCCACCCTTTGCATGGCGGTACCTTGACCAACAAGGTGGTGCAGACGCTGGCGCGGGCCTGTGTGCTGAGCGGCTGGACCACCGTGCGGTTCAATTTCCGCGGTGTCGGTCAGAGCGAGGGTGCCTACGACGAAGGGCGTGGCGAGCTCGACGACCTGCTCGCGGTGATCGAGGCCCAGGCGTCGGACGGGCCGCTGTGCCTGGCCGGGTTTTCGTTCGGCTCCTTTGTGACCAGCCATGCCGCCGCCAGACTGCACGGCGTGCGCGACATTCGGCATCTGGTGCTGATCGGCACGGCGGCCAGCCGTTTCGAGGTGGCGCCCGTGGCGGCGGAACTTCATGAGCGCACGCTGGTCGTTCATGGCGAGCAGGACGACACGGTGCCCTTGTCGTCCGTCATGGACTGGGCTCGGCCCCAATCGCTGCCGGTGCTGGTGGTGCCCGGCGGCGGCCATTTCTTCCACGGCCAGCTCCCGCTGTTGCGGGATCTGGTGCTGCGTCACCTGCGGGCCTGATCGCCTGCAGGTTCTCTTGTTTCCCTTTGAAGGACCGGATTTTGTTGCGTCGTCTCTTTTCCCGTTTTCTGTTGTGCCTGTCCCTGGGTGTGGCGGTGCCCGCCCTGGCCCAGATGCCTGCGCCGCCCGAGGTGGCCGCGCGTGCCTACCTGCTGCTGGATGCCACTTCCGGCCAGGTGCTCGCGTCCAAAGACCCGGACCAGGCGGTCGAGCCGGCGTCGCTGACCAAGCTCATGACCGCCTACCTGGTGTTTGATGCGTTGAAAGCCGGCAAGATCAGCCTCACGCAGACGTTTGGCGTGAGCGAGCGCGCCTGGAAGATGCCCGGGTCGCGCATGTTCATCGATCCCAAGATGCAGGTGCCGGTGGAGGACCTGATCAAGGGAATGATCGTGCAGTCCGGCAACGATGCGACGGTGGCGCTCGCCGAAGGTGTGGCCGGGTCGGTCGAGCGCTTCGTGCAGCTCATGAACGAACAGGCCAAGGCCCTGGGCATGACGTCGACCAGCTACCGCAACGTCGAGGGCCTCACCGAAGCGGGCCACACGACCACCGCGCGCGATCTGGCCACGCTGGCTTCGCGCCTGATGACCGACTTTCCCAAGTACGTGCCGTACTACTCGATCCAGCGCTACCGCTATCCGGGCACGCCGGCCGCCAACGACACCAACCGCAATCTGCTGCTGTTTCGCGACCCCAGCGTAGACGGTCTGAAAACCGGGCACACCAACGCGGCGGGCTACTGCCTGGTCGCCACCGCGCGCCGGCAGGTGCCCGGCCTGGGCGAAGGTGCGCAGGGGCAGCGGCGCCTGATCAGCGTGCTGCTGGGTGCATCCAGCGAAAACGCCCGCGCCGCCGAAAGCCAGAAACTGCTCAACTGGGGCTACACCGCGTTCGACGCCGTGCGCCTGATCCCCGTCGGCCAGCCCGTGGCGACGCCCCGCGTCTGGAAGGGCAAGGCCGATCAGGTCCGCCTGGGCCGACCCGAAGGCGTGGTGGTGTCGGTGCCGGCGGGCGAGGGCGCCAAGCTCAAGTCCGAGGTGGTGCGCCCCGACCCGCTGGTGGCGCCCTTGGTGAAGGGGCAGTCCGTGGGCACGCTGCGCGTGACCACCGCCGCCGGCGCGACCGTGGCCGAAATTCCCCTGACCGTGCTGGACACGGTCGAGGAAAGCGGCGTCTTTGGCCGCGCCTGGGACGCCATTCGCCTCTGGATCCAGTAAGGCGGCAGGTCCCTCCCGCCCTGGGAGGGACTCTTCGTTGTCAGAAAATCGGCCACGTGCTACAGTAGAGGGCTTTTCGGAATCTTCCGAGGAGTTTTCGTTTTCGCTTTTTTCAAACGTTTAGGGACGTTTTAATGCCAACCATCAATCAACTCGTGCGCCACGGCCGGGAGGTCGAAAAGACCAAATCCAAGAGCCCGGCCATGGAAAACTCTCCGCAGCGTCGCGGTGTGTGCACCCGTGTGTACACCACGACCCCCAAGAAGCCCAACTCCGCTCTGCGTAAAGTCGCCAAAGTGCGCCTGACCAACGGTTTTGAGGTCATCTCCTACATCGGCGGTGAAGGCCACAACCTCCAGGAACACAGCGTCGTGCTGGTCCGCGGCGGTCGTGTGAAGGACTTGCCCGGTGTGCGTTACCACATCGTGCGCGGTTCGCTCGACTTGCAAGGCGTGAAAGACCGCAAGCAGGCGCGCTCCAAGTACGGTGCGAAGAAGCCCAAGGCCAAGTAAATCTGGTTTGAGTCCAAGGTGCTGTTTCCCGCGTGGCGCGGTGATGCAGCGTAGTGACCCGAAGCGCGGAATGTTCCGTGTGGGTCGAGTAAGTGGGGGTTTGAATGACCCTCGCGGTGCCTGCCAAGGTGCCAACTGAAGCAATATGAGGTGAAGAAATGCCACGTCGTCGCGAAGTCCCTAAACGTGAAATCCTGCCGGATCCCAAGTTCGGCAATGTCGAGCTCTCCAAGTTCATGAACGTGATCATGGAAGGCGGCAAGAAAGCAGTCGCCGAGCGCATCATTTACGGTGCGCTGGAGCAGATCGAGAAGAAGAGCGGCAAAGATCCGGTCGAAATCTTCTCGGTCGCCATCAACAACGTCAAGCCCATGGTGGAAGTGAAGTCCCGCCGCGTGGGCGGTGCCAACTACCAGGTGCCGGTTGAAGTCCGGCCGGTGCGTCGTCTGGCCCTGTCCATGCGCTGGATCAAGGAAGCTGCCCGCAAGCGCAGCGAGAAGTCCATGGCCCTGCGTCTGGCCAACGAGCTGATCGAGGCCACCGAAGGCCGTGGCGGCGCCATGAAGCGCCGTGATGAAGTGCACCGCATGGCCGAAGCCAACAAGGCGTTCAGCCACTTCCGCTTCTGATCCGGGCTGACGCCCAGTAGAGCAACCAGAACCGAGAGCCCGCATTCCCTGATTCAGGGGGGCGGGCTCGTCCCCTTTTCGGAGTATTTCCATGTCCCGCACCACGCCCCTTGAGCGTTATCGCAACATCGGTATTTCCGCGCACATCGATGCCGGCAAGACCACCACCACCGAACGCATCCTGTTCTACACCGGTGTGAACCACAAGATCGGCGAAGTTCACGATGGCGCTGCCACCATGGACTGGATGGAGCAGGAGCAGGAGCGCGGCATCACGATCACGTCGGCTGCCACCACCTGCTTCTGGAAGGGCATGGACCTGTCCTACCCCGAGCACCGCTTCAACATCATCGACACCCCCGGCCACGTGGACTTCACCATTGAGGTGGAGCGCTCCATGCGCGTGCTGGACGGTGCCTGCATGGTCTACTGTGCCGTGGGCGGCGTGCAGCCTCAGTCGGAAACCGTCTGGCGCCAGGCCAACAAGTACAAGGTGCCCCGTCTGGCGTTCGTCAACAAGATGGACCGCACCGGTGCCAACTTCTTCAAGGTCTATGACCAGATGCGCCTGCGTCTGAAGGCCAACCCCGTGCCGATCGTGATCCCGATCGGCGCTGAAGACAACTTCAAGGGCGTGGTCGACCTCATCAAGATGAAGGCGATCATCTGGGACGAAGCGTCCCAGGGCATGAAGTTTGAATTCCAGGACATCCCGGCCGAGCTGCAGGCGCAAGCCGAAGAGTGGCGCGAGAAGATGATCGAAGCCGCCGCTGAATCCAGCGAAGAGCTGATGAACAAGTACCTTGAGGAAGGCAACCTGACGGAAGCCGAAATCAAGCAAGGCATCCGTGCGCGCACGCTGGCCACCGAAATCCAGCCCATGCTGTGCGGCACCGCCTTCAAGAACAAGGGCGTGCAGCGCATGCTCGACGCCGTGATCGACTTCCTGCCCTCGCCGGTGGACATTCCTCCCGTGGGCGGTACCGATGACAACGAGGAACCCACCTCGCGCAAGGCGTCCGACGACGAAAAGCTGTCCGCTCTGGCGTTCAAGCTGATGACCGACCCGTACGTGGGCCAGCTCACGTTCGTGCGCGTCTATTCCGGCGTGCTCAAGAAGGGTGACTCGGTTTTCAACCCCGTCAAGGGCAAGAAAGAGCGCATCGGCCGTATCGTGCAGATGCACGCCAACAACCGCTTGGAAGTGGAAGAAATCCGCGCCGGTGACATCGCCGCCTGCGTGGGCCTGAAGGATGTGACCACGGGTGAAACCCTGTGCGATCCGGACGCCATCATCATGCTCGAGCGCATGGTCTTCCCGGAGCCCGTGATTGCACAGGCCGTGGAACCCAAGACCAAGGCCGACCAGGAAAAGATGGGCATTGCGCTGCAACGCCTGGCCTCTGAAGATCCTTCGTTCCGCGTCAAGACGGACGAAGAATCCGGTCAGACCATCATCTCGGGCATGGGCGAGCTGCACCTGGAAATCATTGTCGATCGCATGAAGCGCGAATTCGGCGTGGAAGCCAACGTCGGCAAGCCCCAGGTGGCTTACCGCGAAACCATCCGCAAGAGCGTGGACGAAGCCGAAGGCAAGTTCGTGCGCCAGTCGGGCGGCAAGGGCCAGTACGGCCACGTGGTGTTCAAGATCGAACCCAACGAAGCCGGCAAGGGCTTCGAGTTCGTGGACGCCATCAAGGGCGGCGTGGTGCCGCGCGAGTACATCCCGGCAGTGGAAAAGGGCGTGATCGAAGCCCTCAACACCGGCGTGCTGGCGGGCTTCCCGGTGGTGGACGTCAAGGTCACGCTGCACTTCGGTTCGTACCACGACGTGGACTCGTCCGAAATGGCCTTCAAGATGGCCGCCATCTTCGGCTTCAAGGAAGGCTGCAAGAAGGCCAGCCCGGTCATTCTCGAGCCCATGATGGCCGTGGAAGTGGAAACGCCTGAAGACTACGCCGGCAACGTGATGGGTGACCTGTCGAGCCGCCGTGGCATGGTGCAGGGCATGGAAGACATGGTCGGTGGCGGCAAGGCCATCAAGGCCGAAGTGCCCCTGTCCGAAATGTTCGGCTACTCGACCACGCTGCGTTCGATGTCGCAAGGTCGTGCCACGTACACGATGGAGTTCAAGCACTACTCCGAAGCGCCGCGCAACGTGTCCGAAGCCATCGTGGCTGCACGCGCAAAATGATGACTTTGGGGACAGACCACCTCTGGTGCTCTGTCCCCAACTGATCAAAGCCGGTCTGCGACCATGCGCCGCCCTGTCCCCGTGCGGGGCGATCCAGCAGTGTGGTGCAGACCTTAAACCGTGACACGGGTTTGTTCTTTAGGAATTGAAAAATGGCAAAAGAGAAATTTGAGCGGACCAAGCCGCACGTGAACGTGGGCACGATTGGTCACGTGGACCATGG
>NZ_JBWKZH010000115.1:0-8708 GCF_059424305.1 Hydrogenophaga sp. GW456-12-10-14-TSB4
CCCCAGCCCGGCGGCCACCCCCAAGGGCCGCCCCGCACCGGCGGTCAGTCGCCTCGAAGCGCGCGGCCTGCAGAAGTCCTACGGCAGCCGCAAGGTGGTCAAGGACGTGTCGCTCGCGGTCTTCAAGGGCGAGGTGGTCGGCCTGCTCGGGCCCAACGGGGCGGGCAAGACCACGTCGTTCTACATGCTGGTCGGTCTGCTGCGCTCCGATGCCGGCCAGATCCTGCTGGACAACCAGGCGATCGAGAGCCTGCCCATCCACCGCCGCGCGCGCCTGGGCCTGGGCTACCTGCCGCAGGAGGCCTCGATCTTCCGCAAGCTCAGCGTGGCCGACAACGTGCGCGCCGTGCTGGAACTGCAGGTGGACGAACAGGGCAAGCCGCTGGACCGCGCCACCATCGAGAGCCGGCTCGACGCGCTCCTGCAGGACCTGCACGTGGATCACCTGCGCGATTCGCCCGCGCCCGCGCTCTCCGGCGGTGAGCGCCGCCGCGTCGAGATCGCGCGCGCCCTGGCCACCGAGCCGCGCTTCATCCTGCTCGACGAGCCCTTCGCCGGCATCGACCCGATCGCCGTGATCGAGATCCAGCGCATCATCGGCTTCCTCAAGTCGCGCGGCATCGGCGTGCTGATCACCGACCACAACGTGCGCGAGACGCTGGGCATCTGCGACCGCGCCTACATCATCAACGACGGCCACGTGCTCACCAGCGGCACCCCCGCCGAGATCGTGGAAAACGCCGACGTCCGCCGGGTCTACCTCGGCGAGCACTTCCGGATGTGAGGCCGTGAAGCAAGGCCTTTCCCTTCGCGTCTCGCAGCATCTGGCGCTCACGCCCCAGCTGCAGCAGTCGATCCGCCTGTTGCAGCTCTCCACGCTGGAGATGGCGCAGGAGGTCGAGCAGATGCTCGACGAAAACCCGTTTCTCGAGCGCTCCGAGGAGATCGCCGAGCGCGAGACCTTCGGGCTGGAACAGACCGACGTGCCGGTGAGCGCGGGCGAGCAGATCGCCGAGGCGGCTGTGCCCGACGCACCCGCTCCGCTGTCCTCGTCCCCGGAATCCACCAGCGCCAGCACCGACAGCGGTGACGGCGACGGGCTGGAAGGCAAGCTCGACGGCGCCACCCCGGTGGAGGAAAGCTGGGAAGGCGACGGCACGGTGGAGATGTCGCCCGACGACAGCGAGTGGGGTGGCGATGCGCCCGCGCGCAACAGCGGTTCGGGCGACAGCGACGAGACCGCCAGCGCCGCCGACCTGGCGCGCGCGCCCGTCAGCCTGCAGGACCACCTGCACGACCAGGCGCGCTGCCTGCGGCTGTCCGACGAAGACCGCGCCGCGCTGTACTTCCTGATCGAGTCGCTCAACGACGACGGCTACCTGGAAGAAAACCTCAGCGACCTGGCCGATGCCTGGCTGCACCTCTCGGGCATGCCGCAGCTGGCGGGCGACCCGAACGAGGCGCTGGAAGCGCGCGAAGCGCTGGAGCAGCGCCTGGCGGTGGCGCTGCAGCTGCTGCAACACATGGAGCCCTCGGGCGTGGGCGCGCGCGACCTGGGCGAATGCCTGCGGCTGCAGATCCTGGAGCTGCGCAACACCGCCGAAGCGCGCGCCGCGCTCGCCATCTGCAACCAGCCGCTGGAGCTCATGGCCAAGCGCGACGTGAAGCGCCTGTGCAACCTCTGCGGCCTCGACGACGAGACCGTGCGCGCCGCGCTCGGCCTGATCGCCCGCCTGGAGCCCAAGCCGGGCCGCCGCTTCGTCGACGTGGAGCGCAACGTGGTCGTGCCCGACGTCATCGTCACGCGCGCCGGCCGGGGCTTCAAGGTCATCCTCAACCCCGACGTGATGCCGCGCCTGCGCGTGCACGATGTCTACGCCAACGCCATGCGGCAGAACCGCGGCGGGCGCGACAGCGGCGGCGAGGCCGGCCACGCCGCCATGCAGCAACGCCTGCAGGAAGCACGCTGGTTCATCAAGAACATCCAGCAGCGCTTCGACACCATCCTGCGCGTCTCCAGCGCCATCGTCGAGCGCCAGCGCAACTTCTTCATGCACGGCGAACTCGCCATGCGCCCGCTGGTGCTGCGCGAGATCGCCGACGAACTCGGCCTGCACGAATCCACCATCAGCCGCGTGACCACCGCCAAGTACATGGCCACGCCCTTCGGCACCTACGAGCTCAAGTACTTCTTCGGCTCCTCGCTGGGCACCGAGACGGGCGGCAACGCTTCCAGCACGGCGGTGCGCGCGCTGCTCAAGCAGTTCATCGCCTCCGAGGAGCCGGCCAAGCCGCTGTCGGACAACCAGCTCTCCGACCTGCTGCGCGAGCAGGGCATCGAGTGTGCGCGCCGCACCGTGGCCAAATACCGCGAGGCGCTGCGCATCGCGCCCGCGAACCTGCGCAAAGCGCTATGACCCCCACGCTCCACCGCTGCGCGGGTCGCTGCCCCCCAAGGGGGCTGTTTCGCCTTGGGGCGGCCCGGCGGCGAAACGTCTTCCTATGAACCAACTTCAAGTTTTTCTGCCCTGCGCCGCCGGCGTGGAGGACATGCTCGCCGCCGAGGTGCAGCGCATCACCGGCGAAGCCTCGCCCTACAAGGCGCGCGGCGGTGTCGCGCTCAACGCGTCGTGGCGCGATGCCATGCGCCTGAACCTGCACAGCCGCCTCACGCAGCGCGTGCTCGTGCAGCTGTGGCACGGCGGTTACCGCAGCGAGCAGGACCTGTACAACGCCGCCAGCGAGGTGGCCTGGGAAATCTGGTTCACGCCCGCCGAGACCATCAAGGTCGAGATCACCGCCCAGCACAGCCCGCTGACCTCGCTGAACTTCGCCGCGCTCAAGGTGAAGGACGCGATCTGCGACCGCTTCCGCGCCAAGCGCGGCGAACGGCCGAGCGTGAACACCACCTGGCCCGACGTGCGCATCTACGTGCACCTGACCACCGACACCGTGAGCCTGTACATCGACACCTCGGGCGAGCCGCTGTTCAAGCGCGGCTGGCGCGAGGACAAGGGCGATGCGCCGCTGAAGGAAACCCTGGCCGCGGCGATGATCGCGGCCACCGGCTGGGAGGCCGGCATCGAGACACCGCTGGACGCCATCGCGCCGCTGTACGACCCCTGCTGCGGCAGCGGCACGGTGGTGATCGAGGCCGCGCAGATCGCGCTCAACATCGCGCCCGGCCAGCTGCGCCGCTTCGCGTTCGAGAAACTGCTGCCGTTCCAGCCGCACGTGTGGCAGGCCATCAAGGCCGACGCGGTGAAGCAGCAGCGCGAGTGGCCGGCGGGCCATGCGCCCGTCGTCTTCGGCAGCGACGTGTCGTTCCGCATGGTCGATTTCGCGCAGCGCAACGCCGAGCGCGCCGGCGTGGCCCATGCCGTGGAGCTGCGCGGCGGCGACGCGCTGCAGCGCACCCCGCCCACCAGCCGCCCCGGCGTGCTGCTGCTCAACCCGCCCTACGGCGAGCGCATCGCCGCCGCCGGCGTGGCCGGTGAGAACGCGAGCGCCCGCGCCCAGCGCATGGCCCCGCGCGCGCCGCGCACCTTCACCGTGGGTGCCCCGCCGCCGCCCGCCGCCGGCCAGGGCCGCGAGAGCGCGCAGATGGCCGACGGTGGCGACGGCAGCGACTTCTTCAACCAGCTAGCCGCGCACTGGAAAACCCACTACGCCGGCTGGAGCGCCTGGCTGCTCACGCCCGACCTCAAGCTGCCCGGCAAGATGCGCTTCAAGGAATCGCGCCGCGTGCCCCTGTGGAACGGCCCGATCGAGTGCCGGCTGTTCCGCTTCGACCTCACTCCGCGCAAGCCGCGCCCCCCTGCCGAGGCATGAACATGGCGACCGCGCTCGTGCTCGACACCAACATCGCGCTCGACCTGTTCGTCTTCCAGGACCCGGCCACTGCGCCCTTGCGCGACGCTTTGGAGCGGTCGGCCGGCAACTGGGTGGCCACCGCCGCCATGCGTGAAGAGCTGGTGCGCGTGCTGGCCTACCCGCAGATCGCGCGCCGCCTCGCGGCACAGGCGAGGCCCGCGCAGGACGTGCTCGATGCTTTCGACCGTTGCACCCGCCTCGTGCCCGAGGCACCGAAGGCCGCCTTCACCTGCAAGGACGCGGACGACCAGAAGTTCATCGACCTCGCCGCCGCCCACCGCGCCACGCTGGTCAGCAAGGACGACGCCGTGCTCTGCATGGCCCGGCGCATGGAGCGCATCGGCGTGACGATCTGCCGCGAGTGGAGGCACCCCGCCCATGCTGTTTGAACGCCGGCTGTGGGGACTGGTGGCCGCGCTGATGATCGGCGCCCCGGCCTGGGCCGTGCAGCGCTGCGAGCTCAACGGCGAGAGCGTGAACCCCAACAACGGCCACACCACGGCCGGCAAGAGCGGCGTGATGCGCTGCGTGGACGAGGACGGCCAGGTGCGCCGGCGCGAGCAGACCCTGCGCGAGGGCCGCTTCGTCGGCCCGGTCGTGATGGTGCTGGCCGACGGCGAGCGGCGCGAGTACAGCGTCAATGAGCGCGGCAACCGCCACGGTCTGGCCCGCACCTTCGACGGCAAGGGCACGCTGCGCAAGGAAGAGAACCTCGATAACGGCAGCAATGTCGGTGTGCAGAAAAACTTTGCCGAAGCCGGTTACCTGCAGGAACTGCACTTCTCCGACGAGCGCCGCACAGTGCTCACCATCGCCTACCTGGCCGACGGCACGCTGAAGGAACTGCGCTGCGCGCCCGCCAGCGTGCTGCCGCAGGACCGCGAGGTCTGCGGCCACAGCGGACGGGCGAGCGAAGTCACGCTGTACCGCGAACCCGGCAAACCTTCGGGCACCGTGAGCTACCTCCGGGGCCAGATGCAGCGCCTGAGCGTGCTCGATCGCGAGGGCCGGCTGGTGCGCAACGAGGAGCTCAAGGACGGCCGGCGCATCAAGCGCGTGTTCTACGTTTCAGGCCAGCCGCGCTCCGAAACCGACTTCATCGAACGCGATCCCAACGCCCCGGGCGGGCGCGAGGGCACGGCGCGCGAATGGGCCGAAAGCGGCCAGCTCACGCAGGAAACCACCTGGGCTCAGGGCTATGAGCAGCGCATCCAGCAGTGGTACCTGAATGGCCAGCCGAAGATGCGCCAGCAGATCCGCCGTGAGGGCCGCGAGCAGGAGCGCATCATCGAGAGCTTCTGGGACAACGGCAAGCCCGCGGCCGTCAACGCCGAGCGCAATGGCCGCCTCTGGGGCTGGCAGAAGTACTTCAACGAAGACGGCGTGCTCGTGCGCGAGGACGAGCACGGTGAGCGCGGGCTGCTGCAGCGCCGCAAGCGGTACAACGAGCAAGGCAGGCTGGAGCGCGAGGAGCGCTTCCTGGAAGACGGCTCGCGCATCTGAAGTTTCACAAGGAGACGGCCATGGCCATTCGGGTGGTTCGACTGGGCAGTGACAGGGCGGCGGGCGAGGGCACTCGCATCGGCACGGTGCGGCGGCCACCGCGCGGCGTGCCCAAGACCGAGTTTTCTTCGGGCAACTGGTACGACGTGTGGTACCCCAACCTCGCGCCCAGCGTGGAGACCATGAAGCTCGGCCAGTCCGCCGAGACGCCCGCGCAGTGGACTGCTTTCACACGGAAATACCGGGCCGAGATGGCCACGCCCGAGAACGCGCGCAACCTGGAGCTGCTCGCCGCGCTCTCGCACCGATCGGACTTTTCCGTCGGCTGCTACTGCGAGGACGAATCGCACTGCCACCGCTCGGTGCTGCGCGAGCTCCTGCAGGAAAAAGGCGCGAAGGTCGAACCGTGAGCGGCACGGACCTGCTGGCCCTGCTCACCGCACTCGGTGCGGCCACGGTGGGCGGCGTGTTCTTCGGCTTCTCCACGTTCGTGATGAAGGCCCTGGCGCAACTGCCCGCCGCGCAGGGCGTGGCGGCCATGCAGCGCATCAACATCGTGGTGATCAACCCCTGGTTCATGGGCGCGTTCATGGGCACGCTGCTGCTGTCCATCGCCTGCGTGGTGGTGGCATGGATGTCCGCGTCCGCCGCCCTGCTGGCGGCGGGGTTGCTCTATGCGGTCGGCACCTTCGGGGTCACCATGGCTTTCAACGTGCCGCGCAACAACCGGCTCGCGCGCCTGGACGCGGCATCTGACGAAGCCGCGGCGTACTGGCCGGTCTACGTGCGCGAATGGACGCGCTGGAACCACGTGCGCACCGGGGCGGCGCTGGCGGCAGCGGCGTGCGGCGTCCTCGTTTGGAGCAACTGAATCCCTACCCTTCTGAGAGAGAGGTTCCCATGGCCAGCACACGCTATTCCGGCAGTTGCCATTGCGGCAAGGTCGCGTTCGAGGTGGAGGGCGAGATCGGCAGCGCCCTGTCGTGCAACTGTTCGATCTGTTCGCGCAAAGGGTCCTTGCTCTGGTTCGTGCCCCGCGACCAGTTCACGCTGACCACTCCCGAGGACGCGGCCAGCACCTACCTGTTCAACAAGCACGTCATCAAACACCGCTTCTGCCCCACCTGCGGCATGCATCCCTACGCGGAAGGCGTGGACCCCAAGGGCAAGGCCATCGCGGCGGTGAACCTGCGCTGCATCGAGGGGCTGGACCTGAGCACGGTGCCGGTGCACGAGTTCAATGGGCGGGATGTGTGAAATACGGCGGGGAGTAGTAAGTAAAAAGTATTGATAAACTCCCGGGCTTTCAACAACCTGGGAGGTTTCTCATGATCCGTTTTTGCCTGTTTTTGTTCGGCGCGCTTTCACTCACCGGCTGCGCCTCGGTGATCAACGACGTGACCCATCCGATGAAGGTGGAGACGAAGACTGCTGAAGGGCAGGTGGTGGCCGGAGCGGATTGCAAGCTCACCAATGACTACGGCGTCGTCCAGATGAAATCCGGTGACACCGTGCAGGTGCGTCGCTCCAGCAAAGACCTGGATATCGTGTGCAAGGATCCGTCGAACCCGGAGGCGGTGGCCAAAGCCGTTTCACGTGCCAATGGCGGCATGTTCGGCAACATCATTCTCGGCGGTGGCATCGGCGCCATCATCGATCACAACAAAGGAACCGCGTACACCTACCCTCAGTGGGTCCAGCTGGTGTTCGGCAGAACCCTGATGTTCGACCGTGCGGCTGAGAAGGATGGCATGCCCATGACGGGCACCGACACGCCGACGGCAACCGCCAGCAAGTAGCCCTCCGCTTGGATCAGACCAGGCTGAACCGCTCCGCGCTCGCCCGCTCCCAGTAGGTCGTGAACACCGCGTGCTGCGCCGCGAGGTCGGTCAGCAGCGCGCCCGGTGGGGTGGAGGGCAGCAGGTTGGCCAGCAGGCGCACCTCGTTCTCGCTCACGCGGCGCACCAGGTGGTGCGAGGTGATCTGGCGCGGGTGCTGCAGCCCGGCGGCCTGCACCAGTTCCTGCAGCGCCATCAGCGTGCTCTGGTGGAAATGGAACACGCGCTGGGCCTTGTCGGGCACCACCAGCGCCTGCTGGCGCACCGGGTCCTGCGTGGTCACGCCGGTGGGGCAGTGGCCGGTGTGGCAGCTCTGCGCCTGGATGCAGCCCAGCGCGAACATGAAGCCGCGCGCGCTGTTGCACCAGTCCGCGCCAATGGCCATGGCGCGCACGATGTCGAAGGCGCTCACCACCTTGCCCGCGCAGCCGATCTTGATGTGCTCGCGCAGGTTCACGCCCACCAGGGTGTTGTGCACCAGGCGCAGACCTTCCTGCAGCGGCGCGCCCACGTGGTCGGTGAACTCCAGCGGCGCCGCGCCGGTGCCACCCTCGGCCCCGTCCACCACGATGAAGTCCGGGCGCACGCCGGTCTGCAGCATGGCCTTGACGATGGCGAACCACTCCCAGGGGTGGCCGATGCACAGCTTGAAGCCCACCGGTTTGCCGCCGGAGAGTTCGCGCAGCCGGGTGATGAAATGCATCATCTCGATCGGGGTCGTGAACGCGCTGTGCGACGAGGGCGAGACGCAGTCGATGCCCACCGGCACGCCGCGCGCGGCGGCGATCTCGGGCGTGACCTTGGGGCCGGGCAGCACGCCGCCGTGGCCCGGCTTGGCGCCCTGGCTGAGCTTGATCTCGATCATCTTCACCTGTGGGTCGATCGCATTGGCCTGGAAGCGCTCGGGGCTGAAGCGGCCGGTTTCGTCGCGGCAGCCGAAGTAGCCCGAGCCGATTTCCCAGATCAGGTCGCCGCCGTTGAGGCGGTGCCAGGCCGAGATGGACCCCTCGCCCGTGTCGTGCGCGAAGCCGCCCTGTTTCGCTCCCGCGTTGAGCGCCTGGATCGCATTGGCCGAGAGCGCGCCGAAGCTCATGGCCGAGATGTTGAAGACGCTGGCGTCGTAGGGCTGGGTGCAGGCCTCGCCGCCGATCAGCACGCGGAAGTCGTGCGTGGCCAGGGTGCTGGGCTGCAGCGAGTGGTTGAGCCACTCGTGGCCGTCGGCGTTCATGTCCAGCTGCGAGCCGAAAGGGCGCTTGTCGGTCTCGCCCTTGGCGCGCGCGTAGGCCAGGCTGCGCTGGCTGCGCGAGAACGGCGTGGCGTCCGTGTCGTTTTCCAGGAAATACTGGCGGATCTCGGGCCGGATCTTCTCCAGCATGAAGCGCAGGTGCCCGATGACCGGGTAGTTGCGCAGCACCGAGCTCTTGGTCTGCCGAAGGTCCCACAGGCCCACGGCCGACAGGGCCCCGAACAGCAGGAAAGTGAACCCGCCCACCC
>NZ_JBWKZH010000116.1:0-8444 GCF_059424305.1 Hydrogenophaga sp. GW456-12-10-14-TSB4
AGGGGGGCGGGCGCGGCGCTCCCGGGGCAACAGGCTCAAAACCCGGCGTTGGAGCGTCTTGGCGCATCCGGGGCGGCGTGTTTTCGCCGGAAAATGAGGTGAAAGGTATGCATGCCTGCGGCCCGTCTTGTGCCAACCTGCCACAATGCGCTGCTGGGCCTCGATGGTGAAATTGGTAAACACAGGGGACTTAAAATCCCCCGTCGCGAGACTTAGCGGTTCGAGTCCGCTTCGAGGCACCACCTCTAGGTTTTTTGCGGTTTCGCCGCTACAGTGAGTTTTCCATGACCCGATACAACGCGCCCTTCGAGATCCACGTGCACGGCGACGTGCCGTTGCGCGAGGAAGTGGCCTATGGCCAGATCCAGGATGCGCTCAAACCCTTGTGGCAGTACGCCGGCGCCCGCTCGCTGGCGGCCGCCGCCGAGAGCAGCTACGAAGACGAACCGGGCATCCGCTTCGACGCCGAGGCGCATGTGCTGCAGATCTGCTGGACGGTGCCGGGCGACGAGGATTTCCGCCAGGTGATCGAAGAGGCCTGCATGGGCCTGAACGAGATCGCGTCGGCCGGTGCGCCGCTGGAAGTCTCGTTCTACGACGCCGAGTACGACGAAGAGGACGGTTCGTCCGAAGAGGAAGCGCGCGACGATTTCCTGATGTGCTTCGTGGGCCCCACGCCGGCCGCCATCATGCAGGTGCAACGCGACCTGCTGGTGCAGGACGTGCTGCACGTCATGGAGCGCCACTTCGACCAGGCCGAGCTGGGCGACGTCGTCGGCGCGATCGACAAGCTCTTCAACCAGCGCTTCGAGTCGCTGGTGAATTCGATGCAGCTGGGCAAGCCGCCGCGCGGCCATGGCGGCCCCTCGCACGGTGGCCCGCGCAAGCCGCGCCACCTGCACTGACGGCCCGGTCACGGGCGCGTAATAGACTTCAGAGCGCGAGCACCTGGCCTCGCCCTCCGGAGTCCCCATGGCCTTTTTCTCCACCGATGCCCTGAACCCCGGCGTGCGCAAGCGCGAGGTGTTCGGCTGGGCGATGTTCGATTTCGCCAACTCGGGCTACACCACGGTGGTGATCACGGCGGTGTTCGCGGCCTACTTCGTGGGCGCGGTGGCCGGCGGCGCCGAATGGGCCACCTTCGCCTGGACGCTGGCGCTCAGCATCTCGCACCTGATCGTGATGTTCACCATCCCCGCCATGGGCGCGTGGGCGGACCGCCATGCGGCCAAGAAGCGGCTGCTGATGATGACCACCCTGGGCTGTGTGCTGGCCACGGTCGCCCTGGGGCTGGTGGGGCCGGGGGCCGTCGTGCTCGGCATGGTGCTCATCGTCGTGTCCAACGTGTTCTTCGCCTGGGGCGAGTCGCTGGTGGCGGCCTTCCTCCCGGAGCTGGCCAGGCCCGAGGCCATGGGCCGGGTGAGCGGCTGGGGCTGGAGCCTGGGTTATGTGGGCGGCATGCTGGCCCTGGGGCTGAGCCTGGGCTATGTGCTGTGGGCCAAAGGGCAGGGGCAGGCCGCCGAGCAGTTCGTGCCGGTGACCATGTGGATCACCGCCGGCGTGTTCGCCCTGGCGGCGCTGGTCACGCTGGCCCTGCTGCGCGAGCGCGCCCAGCCCCAGGCGGGCCCGGCGGGGGCGGCCGGCTGGCGCGAATCGCTGCGCCAGCTGCGTCGCACCTTCCAGCAGGCGCGCCGTTACCGGGACTTCATGTGGCTGCTGGCCTGCGTGGCGGCCTACCAGGGCGGCGTGGCGGTGGCCATCACCCTGGCGGCGATCTACGCGGAGCAGGTGATCGGCTTCGTGCAGCAGGAAACCATGGTGCTGATCTTCGTGCTCAACATCGCGGCCGCGCTCGGGGCCTTCGCGTTCGGCTACTGGCAGGACCGCCTGGGCCACAAGCTCGCCCTGGGCATCACGCTGGTGGGCTGGGTGGCCACCTGCATCATCGCGGCGCTTACCACCACCAAGGGCGGCTTCTGGTACGCGGCGGCCATCGCGGGGGTGTGCATGGGCGCGAGCCAGTCCTCGGGCCGCGCCATGGCCGGCATGCTGGCGCCCCCGGCCCAGCTGGCCGAGTTCTTCGGCCTGTGGACCTTCGCCACCCGGGTGGCCAGCATCATCGGCCCGTTGAGCTACGGCGCCATCACCTGGATGACCGGGGGCAACCAGCGCCTGGCGATCGGCTTCACGGCGGTGCTGTTCGTGGCCGGCCTGGCCCTGCTGATGCCGGTGAACATGCAGCGCGGGCGCGCGGCCGCGCTGCAGCCCTAGAGGCTTCTGGCTTCAGCCGCCAGTCCCAGCCAGCGCCGGGCGGCTTCGGCCAGGGCCGACGGATCGCCGCTGGAGAGCAGCAGGGGCGGCTCGGCAGGCGCGTCTGACGGCGCGGGCAGTCCCAGCACGTCGCGGGTGCGGCGCGCGACCGGGGCGCCGGTGTCCACCAGCGCCACATCCGGGCCGCACAGGCGGCCCAGCAGCTCCGCCGCGAACGGGTAGTGCGTGCAGCCGAGCACCAGGGTGTCGATGGGCTGGTTGCCGTGAGGGGCTTGCAGCAGTTCGCGCACGTAGCGCGTGCCCAAGGCTTCGATGGTGGTCAGGTCGTGCCGCTCGATGGCCGCCGCCAGGCCGTCGCAGGGCTGGCTGCTGAACCGCAAGGGACGGGGCGAAGCGGCGACCAGGCGGTCGCGCAGCTGGGCGAAGCGCGCGCTCTCGAGCGTGCCGCGCGTGGCGATCACGCCGATGCCGCCGGTGCGGCTCATGGCGGCGGCGGGCTTGAGGGCCGGCTCCACGCCCACGATGGGCAGGTCGGGGTAGGCCTTGCGCAGGTCGTCGATGGCGTGCGCCGTGGCGGTGTTGCAGGCGACCACCAGGGCGTCGATGCCGTGCTGCTCGCGCAGCTGGGCGGTGATGCGGTGCGTGCGCGCCGACACGTCCTGCGCGGTGCGCTCGCCGTAGGGCGCGTGGGCGCTGTCGGCGGCGTAGACGAAGCGCGTGCCCGGCAGTTCGGCGAGCAGGGCCCGCAGCACGCTCAGGCCGCCGACCCCGCTGTCGAACACACCGACGGTTTTCAAGCGGCCGCGACCTCGATGCCCTTGAACTCGCCGGTGGCGATGCGCTTCTGCCACTCGGCCGGGCCGGTGATGTGCGCGCTGGTGCCGCCGGCGTCCACGGCCACGGTCACCGGCATGTCGACCACGTCGAACTCGTAGATGGCTTCCATGCCGAGGTCGGCGAAGCCCAGCACCTTGGCGGTCTTGATGGCCTTGGAGACCAGGTAGGCCGCGCCGCCCACGGCCATGAGGTAGGCGCTCTGGTGCTTCTTGATGGCCTCGATCGCGACCGGGCCGCGCTCGGACTTGCCGATCATCGCGATCAGGCCGGTCTCGGCCAGCATCATTTCGGTGAAGCCGTCCATGCGGGTGGCGGTGGTGGGGCCGGCGGGGCCCACGGCCTCGTCGCGCACCGGGTCCACCGGGCCCACGTAGTAGATGACGCGGTTGGTGAAGTCCACCGGCAGCTTCTCGCCTTTGGCCAGCATGTCCTTGATGCGCTTGTGCGCGGCGTCGCGGCCGGTGAGCATCTTGCCGTTGAGCAGCAGGGTGTCGCCGGGCTTCCAGCTGGCGACTTCTTCCTTGGTCAGCGTGTTCAGGTCGACGCGCTTGCTCTTCTGCGTGTCGGGCACCCAGTTCACGTTGGGCCAGAGGTCCAGGCTGGGCGCGTCCAGGTAGACCGGGCCGCTGCCGTCCATCACGAAGTGCGCGTGGCGCGTGGCCGCGCAGTTGGGGATCATGGCCACGGGCTTGCTGGCCGCGTGCGTGGGGTACATCTTGATCTTGACGTCGAGCACGGTGGTCAGGCCGCCCAGGCCCTGCGCGCCGATGCCCAGGGCGTTGACCTTCTCGTACAGCTCCAGGCGCAGTTCCTCGACCTGGTCGAGCTTCTCGCCTTTCGATGCCTTGGCCTGCAGCTCGTACATGTCGATGTCGTCCATCAGGCTTTCCTTGGCCATCAGCACCGCCTTCTCGGCCGTGCCGCCGATGCCGATGCCCAGCATGCCCGGCGGGCACCAGCCGGCGCCCATGGTGGGCACGGTCTTGAGCACCCAGTCGACCACCGAATCGCCCGGGTTGAGCATGATCATCTTGCTTTTGTTCTCGCTGCCGCCGCCCTTGGCGGCCACGGTCACTTCCACGGTGTCGCCGGGCACCAGCTCGGTGACGATCACGGCGGGGGTGTTGTCCTTGGTGTTCTTGCGGGCGAACTGCGGGTCGGCCACGACGGAGGCGCGCAGCGTGTTGTCGGGGTGGTTGTAGCCACGGCGCACGCCTTCGTTGATGGCGTCTTCCAGGCCGCCGGTGAAGCCTTCCCAGCGCACGTTCATGCCGACCTTGAGGAACACGTTGACGATGCCGGTGTCCTGGCAGATCGGGCGCTGGCCGGTGGCGCTCATCTTGCTGTTGGTCAGGATCTGCGCGATCGCGTCCTTGGCCGCCGGGCTCTGCTCGCGCTGGTAGGCGCGGGCCAGGTGGGCGATGTAGTCGGCGGGGTGGTAGTAGCTGATGTACTGCAGCGCGGCCGCGATGGATTCGATGAGGTCGGCCTGGCGGATGGTGGTCGTCATGGTGTCGTGGGCGTTGGGAGCAAGTCGCGTCGGGGGCCGCCGGGCTTCAAGTGGCCATCAGATGAGAATTGCTTTTATTTGGAGCTATGCTGGAGGGCCTTGGGGCTTGGCTTCACCAGCCCTCTATTTTGACAGGTCACGCCACACCATGAACACCCGCTCCGAACGCGACACCTTTGGCCCCATCGACGTCCCCGCCGACCGCCTCTGGGGCGCCCAGACGCAGCGCTCGCTGCAGAACTTCGACATCTCCGGCGAGCGCCAGCCGCGCGAGATGATCCGCGCCCTGGCGCAGGTCAAGCGCGCCTCGGCCGTGGTCAACCACGCCCTGGGCCTGCAGGACGAGAAGAAGACCCAGGCCATCGCGAAAGCGGCCGACGAGGTGATCGCCGGCGGCCACGAGGTGGAGTTCCCGCTGGTGGTCTGGCAGACCGGTTCGGGCACGCAGACCAACATGAACGTGAACGAGGTGCTGGCCAACCGCGCCAGCGAGCTGCTGGGCGGCGAGCGTGGCGAAGGGCGCCTGGTGCACCCGAACGACGACGTGAACCGCAGCCAGTCGAGCAACGACGTGTTCCCCACCGCCATGCATGTGGCGGCGGTGGAGGCGCTCACGCACCGCCTGCTGCCGGCGCTGGCGCTGCTGCGCGGCACGCTGGAGCAGAAGGCGCGCGACTTCGACGGCATCGTCAAGATCGGCCGCACCCACCTGCAGGACGCCACGCCGCTCACGCTGGGGCAGGAGTTCTCGGGCTGGGTGGCGCAGCTCGCGCACGGCGAGGCGCATGTGCGCGCGGCCCTGCCGCACCTGTGCGAGCTGGCGCTGGGCGGCACGGCGGTGGGCACCGGCCTGAACGCGCCCAAGGGCTATGCCGAGCAGGTGGCGGCCGAGCTGGCCCGGCTCACCGGTTTGCCCTTCGTCACCGCGCCCAACAAGTTCGAGGCCATGGCCAGCGTCGATGCCCTGGTGCACGCGCACGGCGCGCTCAAGACGCTCGCGGCCAGCCTCATGAAGATCGCCAACGACGTGCGCTGGCTCGCCAGCGGCCCGCGCAGCGGCATCGGCGAGCTCAGCATTCCCGAGAACGAGCCCGGCTCGTCCATCATGCCCGGCAAGGTCAACCCGACCCAGAGCGAGGCCGTCACCATGCTGGCGGCCCAGGTGTTCGGCAACGATGTGGCGATCAACTTCGGCGGCGCCTCGGGCAACTTCGAGCTCAATGTGTTCCGCCCGATGGTGGCGCACAACTTCCTGCAGAGCGTGCGCCTGCTGGCCGACGGCATGAAGAGCTTCAACGACCACTGCGCCGTGGGCATCGAGCCCAACCGCGCGCGCATCACCGAGCTGGTGGACCGCTCGCTCATGCTGGTGACGGCGCTGAACACGCACATCGGCTACGACAAGGCCGCGCAGATCGCCAAGAAAGCGCACAAGGAGGGCACCACGCTGCGCGAGGCCGCGCTGGCGCTGGGCCACGTGACGGCCGAGCAGTTCGACCAGTGGGTGGTGCCGGAGAAGATGACGGGGCGTTGACCGCTACCATGGCGCCATGATCCCGTTCCCCTGGCGCACCAGCTTCCTCGTCGATCCCTTCGCCAGCTTCACGCTCGCCATCCTGCTGCTCTTCGTCGGCAAGTGGCTCACGCAGCGCCACGGCTGGCTGCAGCGCTACAACATCCCGGAGGCCGTGGTGGGCGGGGTGGTGTGCGCGCTGGTGGTGTGCTCGCTGTACTACGCGCTGGACGTGCGGGTGGTGTTCGAGCTCGGCGCGCGCGACATGCTGCTGCTGTATTTCTTCGCCGCGATCGGCCTGGGCACGGATGTGCGCACGCTGCGCCAGGGCGGGCGCTCGCTGGTGGTGCTGCTGGTGCTGGCCATCGGCTTCATGCTGCTGCAGAACGGGGTGGGGATGGCCGCAGCCAGCGCGTTCGGCATGGACGCGCGGGCGGGCCTCATGGCCGGCTCGATCTCGCTCACCGGCGGTGTCGGCACCACGCTGGCCTGGACGCCGCACTTCGTCGACCGCCTGGGCATCGCCAACGCGGGCGAGCTGGGCCTGGCGGCCAACATGGTGGGCATGATCGCGGCCTGCCTGGTGGGCGGGCCGCTGGCGGCCTGGCTGATGCGGCGCCACCGCATCGAACCCTCGGGTGTGGCCGACGTGGAGGTCGGCACGCGCTACCAGGACGAGGCCCACCTGCGGCTCGGCTACCACGGCGTGCTGATGGCCTTGCTCTGGCTCAACATCGCGCTGATGCTGGGGCAGGGTGTCAACGAGCTGGTCGCGCTCACCGGCCTGCACCTGCCGGCCTTCGTGGGCTGCCTGATGGCCGGCATCGGCCTGCGCAGCGCCGGGCAGTGGCTGGCGCCCGAAGGCGGTCGCCTGTGGAACTGGCCCAGCATGCGGCTGGGCGTGGCGCTGATCTCCGACCTGAGCCTCGGTCTGTTCCTCACCATGGCGCTCATGGGCCTGCGCCTGTGGGAGCTGGAGCCAGTGCTGGGCTTCATGGCCGTGACCATGACGCTGCAGGTGCTGCTCGCGGTGGCGTTCACGGCCTTCGTCGTGTTCCGCTTCATGGGGCGCGATTACGAGGCGGCCGTGATCTGCTCGGGCTTCGGCGGCATCGCGCTGGGCTCGACCGCCACGGCCATCGCCAACATGAGCGCGGTGGTGCGGGCCTACGGCGCCGCACCCCGGGCCTTCATCGTCGTGCCGCTGGTGTGCGGCTTCTTCATCGATCTGGCCAACGCGCTGGTGATCGGCCTGCTGGCGCGTTGAGCGGCTTTACCGTTTCGCGGCCGCCAGGGCTTGCGAGATCCAGCCGTCAAAGGTCTTCTGGTGGGCCTTGATCCAGGCGTCGGTGTGGCGCTCCACGTCCTGCGGCTTGTTCTGGCCTTCGCGCATGCGCAGGTTCTGGGCGTTGATATCGGCCACCGGCAGCGCCATCACCTCGAACAGCCGCGCGGCCGCCGGGTTCTGCTCGGTGAACTGGCGGTTGGCCACGATGCGCTGCGTGTTGAGCACGAAGCCGTAGTTCTGGCCGTTGGGCAACTGGGTGTCGAGCTTGCTTTGTTCGCCCGGGAGCGAGGAGAACGGCACCTGCAGCCACACCACGTCCTGGCCGGGGCGCAGCACGCCGCTGACCCAGTAGGGCGTCCAGGTGTAGTACAGCACCGGCTGGCCCTGCTTGAGGCGCGTGATGGTGTCGGCGATCAGCGCGGCGTAGCTGCCCTGCACGTGGGTCACCGTGTCGCGCAGCTTGTAGGCGTCGAGGTGGTGTTCGATCACCGCTTCGCAGCCCCAGCCGGGGTTGCAGCCGGTCAGGTCGGCCTTGCCGTCGCCGTTGTGGTCGAACAGCTTGGCGATAGCGGGGTCCTTGAGCTGGTCCACGCGCGTGATCTTGTGGGCCTCGGCGGTCTTGCGGTCGATCAGGTAGCCCTGGGCCGCGCCGGGCGAATAGGCGCCCTGGCGGTAGAGCTTGGCGTCGCCGCCGGCGTTCTTGTAGAAGTCCGCGTGCAGCGGGTCCCAGTGGTCGGCCATGAAGGTGGCGTCGCCGTTGGCGATCGCGACGTGGGCGGTCGGGTACTCCACCTCCTTGATGGGCTTCACGTCGTAACCCAGTTTGGCCAGCGCGCGCGACACCAGCAGGGTCTGGAAGGTCTCTTCGGCGATCGAGCTTTGCAGCGGCTGCACCGCGACGCCTTGGCCGGGCAGGTTCTGCGCCTGGGCCGGGCCCGTGAGGGCGAGGGCCATGAGGCCGCCGCCGAGCAGGGTGCGCCACAGAGGGGTGGGCGTGGGGAAGGTCATCGGTTTCCTTTCGATGG